>JAGQRA010000469.1 GCA_020425885.1 Planctomycetota bacterium
CTGCTCACCTACGGCATCGGCCGCGAACTGCTGCTCGCCGACGAGCCCGACATCGACGCCATCGTCGCCGCGGTCCGCGCCAGCGGCGATCGTTTCTCGGCGATGCTCGAGGCCGTCGTGACCTCACCGCTGTTTCGCATGCGCGATGCAGGAGGCCCGCGATGAACAAGACGAAGACGATGCTCCGGAGCCGGCGCGCGTTCCTGCGCGGCGCCGGCGTGACGCTGGCCCTGCCCTGGCTCGAGACGCTGGCCGCGAAACGACCGCGGTGCCGGCAGCGACCGCCGCTGCGCATGGCGATCGTCGTCACCGCCAACGGCATGCTGCCCTCGGCGTGGAAGCCCGAGGCCGACGACGGCGAGGGCTGGCAACCGTCGTTCACGCTGCAACCGCTGCGCGCCCGTCGTCATCAGGTCTCGGTGCTGACCGGGCTCGCCAACCGCCAGAGCTTCGACGGCGACGGCCACTACGCCAAGGTCGCGCCGCTCCTGACCGGCAACAAGATCCGCCGCACCGGCGGCCGCGATCTGCACAACGGCGTGTCCATGGATCAGGTCGCGGCCGCGGCACTCGCCGGACAGACGCTGCTGCCGTCACTCGAGCTCGGCTGCGACCCGGTCTACCCGGTCGAGGACATGGGCTACTCGAGCGTCTACGGCGGCCACATCAGCTGGGCCGCGCCGGACCGACCGCTGCCGAAGGAGATCGCGCCGCGCAAGGTGTTCGACCGGCTGTTCCGCAGCCAGGCGCTGGCCCGCGATCCGGCGCGCGCGAGCGTGCTCGACGCCGTGCGCCGCGACAGCCGACGCCTCGCCGCGCGATTGAGCCAACGCGACCGCCACAAGCTCGAAGAGTACGAGGCCGCGGTGCGCGATCTCGAGCTGCGCATCGAGGCGGCGACTGCGCCGACCGCGAACGCGGACGGCGGCGCGCCCGCGACCGGCGTGCCGCAGGACTACCCGACCCACCTCGGCCTGATGTTCGACCTGATCGCGCTCGCCTTCCGCACCGACGCGACGCGCGTCATCACCTTCCTGACCGCCAACGAGGTCTCGGGCCGCAACTTCGCCTTCGTCGACGGCTGCGCCGGCAACTTCCACGAGTTCTCGCACCATCAGGGCACGGCCGAGAAACAGGAGCCGTACCGCCGCATCAACCGCTGGCACGTAGACCGGTTCGCAACTCTGCTCGATCGGCTGGCAGCGATCGAGGAAGGCGAAGGCACATTGCTCGACAGCTCGATGGTCGTGCTGGCCGCGGCGATGAGCGACGGCAACGCCCATTCGCCGCACGACCTGCCGGTGCTGCTCGCCGGCGGCAGCGCCGCCGGGCTGCGGCCCGGGCGACTGATCGGGTCGCCGGCCGACACGCCGCTCTGCTCGCTGTGGCTGTCGCTGCTGCAACGGCTCGGCGTCGATGCCGACCGCTTCGGCGACGCCGCGGTGCCGTTGCTCTGAAGCAGCGTCATCCGACACGCCAGCGCGGCCAATCGCCCGATCTGGGGCGGTTGCGCGCCGGCCACCGATGTCGGACGTTGTCGCGATGCGAACCACCGCCCTCGCCCTGCTCGTGTCGTCGGCGTTGCCGTTCTCGCCCGCCGGGGCCCAGACCTTCCCCGCAGCGGGCGATCCCGTGGGCGTCGTGCTCGACGAGCACCTCGACCCGATCGCGGGCGCCGACGTGACCCTGATGTGGGAAAGGGACGACCAGATCCCGTTCGCCCGGGCGACCGCCGACTGCCTGCGCCAGACGCCGCTGCCGCGCACCCGTTCGGGCCGGGACGGTTCGTTCGTGCTGCCGTTGACCCCCGACCACCGCATGCTCGGCGCCAACGGCTGGCGACGCAGCGGCTGCTGGCTCGTCGTCGAGAAGGATGGCTATCGCAGCTGGCACGAGCCGATCCACGACGGTCTCGTCACCTACCTCGGCTCGCGCGTCATCCTGCGAACGACGCGAGCCGACGACCCGTTCGTCGACGTGCCGTGGCCGCCGGCCTGGGTGACGATGAAGGCGGAGACCTCGATGGCGGTCTGGTTGCCGGTCGGCGCGCCGCTGCCCGAGCTGAACCGGCAGGGTCCGGCCGAACTGCTCGGCGGCTCGCGCACGATCGAGGCGAGCCGGATCGCGACGCTCGATCTGCGCGTCACCGGCGACGGCAGGCCGCTCGCGCGCGCGGCGGTCCTGTGCGACTCCGCCGCCTACTGGCAGGCGGACCAGCATCTGCCGCAACGGGTCGACGACGAGGGCCGACTCGAGTTGAACCTGCCGCCGGGAGAGCGAACCCTGCGCGTGCTGGCACCGGGCTACGCGCAACGCGAGGTCACGGTCGAACTCGAGCCCGGCGGTCGGACGCGCTTCGAGGTCGAGCTGCAGGCGGGGCGGATCGTCGACGTGCTCGCGGTCACGCCGGCAGGCGTAGCGGTGCCGTTCGTCCGCCTCGACGTCATACCGAAGCGCGGGCCTTCGCCCGAACAGATGTCATTCTTCGCCTTCACCGACTCGTGCGGTCGCGCCCGGCTGCTGCTGTCCGAGCCGGAGCAGTGGTTCGTCTACGGCGACTTCGACCAGCCGCGGCGTTTCGATCTCGACCCGGACGGCGCCGACGCCGACGGCGTGATCCGGGTCACCAAGAAGCAGCCTTACACGGCGCGCATCACCGGCGACGACTGGCCTCGTGCCGGCAACATCCGGTGGGAGCAGGACGCGAACAACATCGTCATGCGCGGCTTCCGCTTCGAACAGCCGGAGGCCGCCGCGGTCGTCCTTCGCCTGGCCTTCCGCGGCGATGCGTGCACCGTCGTCGGCGGCAGCCGCGGCGTGCCGTTCTCGATCCGCGCCGACGAGCTGCCGACGCCGCCGCCCGATCCACTGCTCGACCTCGTCGCGCTCGACCGCTCGCTGCGTGAACGGGCCCGGCTCGAGCCGAGGTCGACGACCGGCAAGCGCCTGCGCCGCTTCTTCGTCTGCCCGCCGTGGCAACAGGAGGGAGTCATCGACGCCGACGAGATCCTCCAATTCGCGAAGCTGCGCACCGGCGAATGGACGCTGCTGGCGCGGGACGACGCGCCGCTCGAGGTACTCGCCACGGCCTCCGGTCACGAGCCGCTGCCGTTCACGGTCCCGGCGCGCACACCGGGTGCCGAACTGCCGCGGGTGCCGCTCGAACTGAAGCCCAGGTAGCCGCGTCCGAATCCATGACAATCGCGTCCGCTTCGCGACCGGCGCGGTCATTGGCTTTCGTGCGCACTTCGCGCCAGCAACCCTGATCATGAAAGCCCTCTCGTTCCACTCCCTCGTCCTGCTGGCCGTCACCCTCCCCCTCGGCGAGCTGCCCGGCCAGTGCAACACCTCGAGCACCTCCGCCTACGTCGCCAGCTACGGCGCGCCATGCGGCATGCCGATCCTCACGGCAGCGACCAACCCGGTGCTCGGGTTGGTCACGCCCCTGGTCACATCGAACCTGGCGCCGGGTCTCGCGGTGGTCGTGACCGCGGTCAGCCTCACGGCGCCCGGCATCCCGACGCTCGACGTGCTCGGCTACCCGCTCGGTGGCAACTGCCTCAACTACGTGCCGGGCGCCACCCCGAGCGCGCACATCCTGATGTTCGGCTTCACGGGCACCACGGTCCTCAACCTGAACATCCCGAGCAGCTCGACCTGGCAGAACCGGGTCGTGCACGCCCAGTCGTTCGTGCTCGACCTGGGCGCCAGTTCGCCGATGTTCTCCGAGGCCTCCAACGCCCTGTGCCTCTACATCGGCACCTGAAGGTCAGCCGCGCCGCGCCCCGCCGGCCAGCAACGCGCCGACGCACGCCATGATGGTGCCGAGGATGACGGTGATGGCCGGCCAGAAGGTGATCTGGGGCATCAGCAGGTTGACGAGCAGCTCGCCTTCGGGCGGCGCTACGAAGCCAGGTGCGGTCTTGCCGTAGTGCGTGTCCCAGCCGCGGGCGACCGCCAGCCAGGTGACCACGATCACCGGCAGGCGCGCCAGCGCAGCGTAGATGAGCAGCACGAACGCGGCGCGACGCCAGGCCACGAACGACACGATCGTGGCGGCCACCAACGCCGCGAGCATGTAGGGCGCACCGCGCGGTTCGGTCGGTTGCTCCTCGTTCGGAAACACGATCAGGCCGGCGGCGGTGAGGCCGGCCATGCCGGCCACGAGCAGGGCGAAGGCCGCGACGCCCAACAGCAACGCCCGCCCGGGCCGTTCGCCGCCGGCGCCGCCGCGCTGCAGGCGCAGGCCGAACCAGAGACCGAACACCGGGATCAACCACACGATCGCGAGCAACCCGCCCTCGCCGCCACCGCGCCGGGTGCCGACCAGGGTGACGCTCCAACCGTTCAGCTCGCCGACCACCCGCAGCACGGTGACGAGCAACGAGATCACGGCCGGCACGAGAACCAGGGACAACAGCTTCGGTGGAGCGGTCGACATCGCCGCAAGCCTACAGGACCGTTCGCCAGACACATCGCCGCTGGCGCGAACGCGTCGCGGTCAGCGGTCGGTCCCGCCGTCGAACAACACGAAGGCCGCCCAGGTCGAGATCGGCACTGCTTGCGCGATGGCCCGGAGCCGGGTGGCGCGCAAGGCCGCGATGCGGTCACCGTCGGCCGCGAGCAGTTGGTCGTAGAAGGCGGCCATGAACTCGGCCGCGCCCTCGTCCGGGATCGACCACAGCGTCGACATCACGGCCCGGGCGCCGGCGGCGAGGCCGGCCGTCGACAGCCCGACCATGCCGTCGACCCGCGACAGCGGCCCGACCGCACTGCCGCACGACGACAGCACGAGCAGATCGCAGCCGAGCTCGAGGTCGCGCAGTTCATCGAGGTAGAGCAGGCCGTCGCCGCGCGCGTCGGGCGACGCCTTTGGCGACAGCACGAGCCGCGACAGACGCGGGGCCTCGGCATCGGCCTCGGCGTGACAGGCGA
>JAGQRA010000470.1 GCA_020425885.1 Planctomycetota bacterium
ACCTCGAGTCCCACCGCAATCCGGGCAAGGCCTGGCGCTATCAGCCGCGCGACAAGGACAACGACCTATCGCTCACGACCTGGTGCGTGATGGCCTGCATGGCCGGGGTGCACGCCGGGCTCGAGGTGCGATCGGAGACCGTGTCCGAAGCGCTGGCCTGGGCCGAAGGCGTGACGACGATCTCGAGCGGGCACTGTGGCTACACCGGCCGTGGCCAGACATCGGCGCGGATGGCCGGGGATTTCCAGGCCCGCTTCCCACCCGAGGCGACCGCCGCGCTGACCGCGGCGGGGATGAACATGCGCGCCTTGGCCGGCCTGAGTCACGGTGGCGCGCTCGACAAGGCCGCTGCGGAGCTGGTGCTGCAGAAGCCGCCGACGTTCGCATCGAAGGCGGTCGAGGCCTACTACTGGTTCCACGGCAGCGAGGCGATGGCTGCCTTGCCGGATCGCGCCGCGAGCCGGCGCTGGTTCGCGGCGCTCGACCCTGTGCTGCTCGGCGCCCAGCGCGACAAGGGCAGCGAGCGCGGCTCGTGGGATCCGTCGGGGCCCTGGGGCACGTGCGGCGGTCGGGTGTATTCGACGGCGATGGCGGTGCTGGCCCTGTCGAGCCGCTATCGCCTCGGAACCGGAGACCTGGCGATGGTGCTGCCCGACGAGGAGCCGTTCCGCGGCGTGTTCCGCCAGTGGCGCGGCGGGAAGATCGGAGCCGCCCTCGAGGAACTCGATGCCATCGACGCGGCGACGTTGACGCCGCCGCAGCTCGCGGTCGTGGCGCGGGCGCGACGGTGCGCCCGCGTGCAGCTGCATGCCTGCGAGCGGATCACCCTCGATCAGAACACCCTCTACCCCGATGCGATGGAACGGCAGCAGCGCCTCGAGGAGCTCGCCGAGAGCTATGCCGATACCGCGCCCGGCAAGGAGCTCGCCGCCAGCCTGGCGAGGATGCTCGACGATCCGCGCATGCGGGCCGAGATCACGGCCGCGAAGAAGCTCGAGTCGATCACGGGCAAGCTCGACAAGTCGCGGCTGCCGACTTCGAAGGGCAAACGGTCGTCGCTGCGCAAGAGCCTGGAGAAGCTCATCAAGGCCTATCCTGAGACCGAGGCGGCCAAGGCTGCCGGCGGTTGGCTCGTGCTGCTGAAGTGACCCTCGTCCGAGCGGTGGCCGCAGTCACGGGTTCACTTTGCGGCGGCCCAGGCCTGACCATCGCTGCCGGCCGAGTCCTTCGCCACCGGACCACAGATGCCCGTCGCGCCCGGTGCGAAGGCCGCCGTCGGCGCCGGGGCCCGATCGTGGCCGACGTACCTCACGCCACCGTTCGGGCCGCTGTTGCTGACGGCCAAGATGCTGCCCGACTGATTGGTGAAGAACGCGCGCTGGCCCGAATCCGCGTCGGCCGGCCAGGCGTAGATGCACCAGAACGATTCGCTCCGATCCGGGTCGATCGCGGGATCGGCGCCGGTCCGGTTGCCGGCACCGCCGTCGTCGTCCTCGGCCACTGCGGTGCCGTCCGCGGCCGGCAGGAAGATCTGGAACAGGTAGCCGCCGCGTTGGGTGCGGCCGGTCTTGATGTGCGAGAACGCGGCGCTCAGCACCGGCGGTTGGATCTTGCGCGAGTCGTGACCCCGAACGACGCACTTGCCGGACAGCTCGCCGAACAACCCGTACTCGCCGTGGCCGTCGCCATCGCAATCGATCACCGCGCTGGCCTGGCATTGCGCCTGCGCCGAGACGATGTTCTTCAGCGTCGCGATCGCGACCATCTCGTTCTTGGCATTGGCCGCCCGACGGATCGCGGCTGCGCTCAGCGTGAAGCGGAGCCCGCCCTCGGCCGCCGCGCAGGCGAAGCCGGTGGTGATCCTGGTCTTGCCATCGGCGGTCGTGATCGTCGCCGCCAGCTCGCGCACGCGCGGGCCGAGCAGCCGGGCGCGGCCGTCGTCGTCGGTGGTGGCGGTGCCGACCGGCCAGGGCCCGTCCGGTAGCTCCGTCTGTGCGGCGAGCTGGCGGTTTTGCGGCTCGAAGTCGACGGTGAAACCCCGCCATGGTCTGCCGCCCTCGTCGACGAGTTCGACCTTCGCCGCCTTCGCGACCTGTTGCAGCCAGAGCCAGAAGTGTCCCGAGGTGCTCATCCCGGGTTGGCGCAGCACGTCGTCGAACTTGCCCGACGAGCCGCGGCCGATCGCGAGGCCTGCTTCGAGGTCCGACTCGTCGTCTTCGTCGAGCTCACAGCACAGGGTCGTGCCGTCCGTGTGGGCCAGCAACCCACGTCGGGTGTCGTCGGTTCGCGCCTCGGGCCAGGCGAGCAGGAAGATGCCGGCGGCGGCGTTGCCGGAGCGGGTCGCCGTGCATTCGGATTCCTTGTCACGGGTGAAGCAAACGATGCGATAGCCCGATGTCCGCAGGCCGCCGGGCGGCAGCCGGACCGGCAGCTTGCGGTTCGACGTCGCGCCGGCGATCAGGCGCTGCAGGTGACGCAGCGCGCGCGCCTCCGCCGCCGACCAGAGGTCGGCATCGCTGCGGCCGCCGCCGCCGCCGCCTGGGGCCGGCTGCTGCGCCGGCAGGGACGCGCCGCCGAGCAGGGCGCACGACAACGAGAGGAGCAGGGCAAGGGCCGGTGCCATGGCCGCACTATCGGCCAGGTCGCGCCATCGTCTCACGGCTTTTGGCCGATTCGCGGGCGGTGCGGTTGGCGTCCTCGATCAGCTCGGGCGACAGGCAGGCGTGCGGTGTCGTCAGCACGGCGTCGCCCTCGTCGAACTCGGGGATGATGACGCAGCGCTCGTGGGTGCTGACCGCGGCGACGCGGCGCACCTCGCCTTCGACCATCGTGCCGATCACGATGCGGTTGGGCTGATCCGCCGCCAGCGGGGTGTCGCCGGGGCCGACGAGCAGGCGGACGATCGGTCGGCTCGGGTCGCCGGATTGGGCGATCACGGCGCCTTCACTGCCATCGTCGAGGACGAGGCGCGTTCCGGTCGGGAACAGGCCGATCGAACGCACGAACGCGCGCAGCCAGTCGGGATGGAAGTCCGACTCGTGGCGGAACATCACGGCATAGGCCTCGACCGGGATCAACGCCTTCTTGTAGGGGCGCACCGAGGTCAGGGCCTCGAAGACGTCGCAGACCCGGATCAGGTGACTGACGCCGCTGAGTCGGATCGGCAGCGCCGCCTGCGGATAGCCGCCGCCGGGGCTCATGTGGTGGCAGAACGCGGCGCCGATCGTGCACGGGTCGATGCTGGCGTGCTGCTCGAGCAGCAGCTCGGCGCCGAGCCGCGGATGCTGCGCCATCAGGCGCCATTCCTCCTGGTCGAGCTTGCCGTTCTTCCACAGGATCTCCTGCGGCACCTTCGACTTGCCGATGTCGTGCATCAGGGCCGCGGTGCCGATGCCGACCAGCTGCTCGCGGCCGAGGCCGAGCTGGCGGGCGACCTGCAGCGCCAGCAGTGCGACGCGTACCGAGTGCCCGACCGTGAAGCGATCGACGTCGTCCTGGGTCGCCAGCGCGAGCAGCGAGCTCGGTTCGTCGAGCACGTGCAGGGTCTCCTCGACCAGGCCGGCGGCCTCGTCGATGGCGAGCTCGAGGTCGCGATAGGCGAGCATGTGGTTCTGCTGCAGGCACTCGGCGAGGTTCTGGTACTGCTGCAGGGCTTCGTCGTCCGCCGGCATCTCGGCGCGGCGGTCGCCCGGGTCGGCCGGCGTGCCGAGCGTGAACGCGACGTTCTTGATGCCGAACGCGCAGAGCGTGATGTCGCGGCGGCTGCGGCGCAGGGCGTCGCGGTTGTTGTCGAGCAGCAGCAGGTCGAAGCAACGGTTGACCTCGGCGGCCGAGAGGCCGGGGCGGAACGAGATCTGCGCGATGTCGCGTTCCCGGCATTGGCGCAGCAGGTGACCGGCCTGCAGGCTCGGCCCCGTCAGCTCCTCGCCTTCGAAGTGGATGGCGTGTTCCGACAGCTGCAGCTTGAGCGGCATGTCGACGCCGCTCGCATTGCAGCGTTCGAGCGCGCGGACCATGTCGCGCAGCGAGTCCTGCACGAAGTCGCTGCTCTGCGCGTGCAGCCTCCGGTTCTGCGAGGCGGTGACGAAATCGTGCGCGAACTCGAGCACCGCGGCATTGATTCGAGCCTGCATCGCCGGGGTCACGGCTGCCTCGTCCCGGCCGGTGTCGCGCCCGTCAGTTCGCGCAGCGCGGCTTCGACCTGATGCAGGTTCGTCTCGGTCCGCTCGGCATCGGATCCGGACTCCGTCCGCGGGCCGGCCGCGACCAGTTCGCGCAGGTCCGCCATGGCGCTGTCGAGCGACTCCGCGGTGATGCCGAAGTCGACGCACAGATGCGATGCGGCCCGGTGGCTGATCGCCGCGTCCTGCGAGCAGCAGGCGTCGGCCAGCACGGCGACGTACTCGCTGCCGAGATCGGCGAGCAGGTCGAGCCGGACCGGCGGCCGCGCGGCGATTCGTGCCGGCAGCTGGCGCAGCTCCTCGACCGGGATCCGTTCCAGGCGCCGTTCGGTCTGGTCGGCGGAGGCGGTGATGTGGGCATGGGGCTGCAGCAGCTGGGCGAGCATCGCCTCGGTGGTCTCGGCGAGTCGCATCTCGAGCATCGGGTCCGTGGCGTCGAACATCGCCGTCGGCAGCGACGACGTCTTCTTGACCTCGGTGTGGACTTCCAGCCGCCAATGCGCGAGCGCTTCGCGGAAGTCCTGTCCCCCGGCGCCGGGGTCCTTTGGCGCGCGTCCTGACATGCCCCGCTGCTATCGGCAACGGCCGTGCGGGCGATGAAGTCAGCTGAAGGTTGCTTCATGCGCCACGCCTGGGTTAAGGGATTCCGCCATGGATCGCATCGCCATCGTCGCCGCCGCACGCACACCGATCGGCAAGTTCCTCGGCGGCCTGTCGCCGCTCTCGGCCGTGGACCTGGGCACCAGCGCGGTGCGCGCGCTGTTCGACCGCAGCGGGGTCGCCGCCACCGATGTCGAGGAATGCTACATGGGACAGGCACGGCAGCTCGGCTCGGGCCCCAATCCGGCGCGCCAGGTCGCGATCGCGGCCGGCTGCGGCGACGGCTGTGTCGCGCTCACCGTCAACATGGCCTGCGGCAGCAGCCTGAAGGCGATCGACTTCGGCCGCGCCGCGATCCTGCTCGGCGGCCGCAAGATCGTCGTCGCCGGCGGCATGGAGAGCATGACCAACATCCCGTTCCTGCTGCCGGGCTTCCGCCAGGGCTTCCGCCTCGGCCACCAGCAGGTGCAGGACGGCAACTACAAGGACGGCTTCACCTGCGCCATCCTCGGTGAGCCGATGGGCATGACGGCCGAGTACCTCTGCGACGACTACGGCATCGAACGGCTGGCGCAGGACGAATACGCGCTCGAGTCGCATCGTCGTGGCGAGGCCGCGCAGCAGGCCGGCCGCTTCGCCGACGAGATCGTGCCGATCACGGTGACGACGAGGAAGGGGGAGGTAACGGTCGCGACCGACGAGCACATCCGACCCGGCGTCACCCTGGCCGACCTGCAGAAGCTGCCGCCGGTGTTCCGGCCGAAGGTCGGTTCGGTCCACGCCGGCAACAGCTCCGGCATCACCGACGGCGGCGCCGCGGTGATGCTGATGGCCGAGAGCGAGGTGCAGCGTCGCGGCATCACGCCGATGGCCTGGCTCGGCCACGCGGCCACCGCCGGTGTGTCGCCGCGTATCATGGGCATCGGTCCGGTGCCGGCGGTGAAGGACCTGCTGCAGCGGGCCGGACGCGGACTCGATGACTACGATCTCGTGGAACTCAACGAGGCCTTCGCCGCGCAGATGCTGGCCTGCCTCGCGGACCTGCCGATCGATCGCGCCCGGCTCAACGTCAACGGCGGCGCGATCGCCCTCGGCCACCCGATCGGCGCCACCGGCGCCCGCATCGTCGTCACGCTGCTGCACGAGATGGCGCGCCGCGACGCCCGGCGTGGACTCGCCGCGCTCTGCATGAGCGGCGGCATGGGGATGGCGGTAGAGTTCGAGCGCTGACCCGAGCTCGGCATCCCGTTCCGAATCCCCGCGACCAACACCCGGTTCGATGAAGAAGCTGCACGCCCTTCTGCTGTTGCCCATCCTGTCTCTCGCCGGCTGCGGCATCGCCCGCCAGGACTCCAATGAGCCGCTCGATGCCGTGGCGATCCGTTCGCTCGAGCCCGGGGTGACGACGGCGCGTCAGGTCACGGAGCTGCTCGGGGCGCCGACCGAGGTCGTCCAACTCGGCCGCCGCACGGCCTATCGCTACGACGCGACGACATCGAAGACGGCGTTCCTGTTCCTCGTCGTGTTCGGCATCGGCAATCAGGACACGCGCAGCGACCGGCTCTGGGTGTTCTTCGACGAGGGCGATCGGATGACCCACTACGGCGCCTCGTTCGCTACCCACCACACCCAGTACGCGATGCCGTGGGAGGATGTCCACGAGGCGTCGGACAACGAGTCGCGCGACTCGGCAAGGCCCGGTGTGACGCGGTGAGGTCGGTCCGGATGCCACACCTGCCGATCCTCTCCGGGCTGCTGCTGTGCGGGGCGTTGCCGTTGGGATCGTGCACGGTCTACATGCGCTACCGCGTCGACGAACCGGTTCCGCCGGCGGCGCTGGCGACGTTGCGGCCCGGGCAGTCGGCGCTCGGTGAGTGTCTCGAAGCCCTCGGCGCGCCCGATCGCGCGTTCGAATACGACTGCGACGGCGTGGCCCTGCTCTGGAGCTGGCTCGACACCCACGACTGGAGTTTCGAGGTGCAGGTGCCGGTCTACGACCGGGTCTCGGCCGACTTCCAACTCGACCTCAGCAGCGATCGCCGCCAGGGCTGCCTGTTGTGGTTCGGGCCCGATCTCGTGCTCGAGCGCTTCCGGCAGGGCCGCATCGGCGAACTGCTGCCGGGGCGCTCGCGGCCGAGCGCGGTCGAGTAGCGGGGCGGGGCAGGTCAGCGCCCCTGCCGACTCAATGTGCCGGCGGCGTGTGCGGCGCCGCGCTGTTGCTGCGCCTTCTCTGCAGTTCGATCTGCGCCAGCATCGCGGTCGCCATCGAGCTGCTGCGGAACGACGCCAGGCACGGGATACCGAAGCCGAAGCCCTGCATGTCGTTCTGCCACAGCTGTCGGCCGGTCGCCGCGTCGAGGCCGTAGGTGTAGCCCTGCACGGATGCGATCAGGCGGTCCCCGTCCAGCATGACCGCCACCGCGCCGCGCCCCTTGGGGGCCTTCCACTGCCAGACGATGGTCCCGTCGTCGCGGCGCAGGCCGGCGACCCGCGAGTTGAAAGCGACGAAGACGAGGTCGGCGACGGCCGGCGATCGACTGTCCGATGAGTCCATGGCGGCAGGGTAGGTAGGCCGCGGCATCGCGCAAGGACCGTCGCGTGCGGGCGCGGTGTCAATCCGGGATGGCGAGCAGCAGATCGAGCAGCGTGGCCAGGTCCTTGCGGTGCAAGGTCAGGATCTCGAAGACCCGTTGCGCATCGACACGGTCGTAGAGGTGCACGACCCGATTGCGGAACGCGAACAGCGGGGCGTAGCGTTCGGCGCTGCCTTCGGCGAGGTGCCCCTCCTTCTCGAGTAAGGTCAGCACGTCGCGGCTCGTGGTCGGTGGTGGCAGGCCGAGGCGGCCGAGTCGATACGAGCCGATGTCGATCAGCGCCTGGATCGACGTCTGCAGGCGATGCAGGGCGCTGTCGATGTTGCGGAAGTCGGCGATGAACTCCTCGTAGCTGGCCTGCGGGATCTGTTCGAGCCGGGTCAGGTTCTCGCGCAGGACGGCCAGCTTCGCTTCGATGCCCCGGCCGTTCATCGCGCGATGTAGTCCTTCAGCCAACGCCGCATGCCGGCGATCTGCTCGTTGGCCGCGAGGTCCCAGGTCGGTTTCCAGTCGAGGTAGCGGACGAACGCGTCGGACTCGAAGTCGACCCGGCGCTCCTCGTCGTGGACGACGATGCGGCGGCCCTCGCTGAGGACGCGGTGGATGAAGACCCAACCCTGCTGCTCGAGCACGATGAGGTCGAGCGGCCGCGGCTGGGTGGCGGCCTCGAGTCGCGAGGCCAACTCGGCGAGCAGGCCGGTGCGTTCGGAGTCGTCGAGGTTCCGGTCGAGCAGCACCGCGACGTCGACGTCGCTGTCGGCGCGCAACGCCTCGCGCGCGGCCGAGCCGAACAGCCATGCCGCCGCGACCCTCGGCTCCGCCGCCAAGATCGGGAGCAATCTCGAGATCAGTTCGTCCGCGGCCATCGCGACACGATATCCCGAGGTCGGGCCCGCGCCAGCATCGGCATATCGTCGCACCCCGTTACCGTCGCGGTCGCCGCCGCCGAGTCGCCGGCGACCGCTCCGGCTTCCGAAAGCGCGATGCGATCGCTAGAAGTGCCGGTTCGGACATGGCGCCGATCCGCACTCTCCCTACCCTCTCCAAGACATGAACCGCATTCTCCCACTCGTTCTCGGCGCCGGCATCGCGGCCGGCGCCACCGCCCAGGATGTCCCCGGAATCAAGGCGATGCTGTCGGTGCCGGGCTCGGTCGTCGCCGCCGGCGGCAACGTCGAACTGCGCCTCTCGATCGAGGTGACCGCCGACACCAGCGTGCCGTCGGCGTTGCTCACCGGCGTCAGCATGGAGGTCACGGTCGATGACAAGGCGGGCCCCAAGATCAGCGAGAAGGGCAAGGGCGGCGACGTCGCGCTGGCGGCCGGGACCCGGATCGAGCGCACGATCACCCTGCCGGCCGCGCGGTTCGTGCCGGCGGCGAGCGACAGCGGCTTCAGCACGGTCGCGGTGAAGTGGACCGGCCTCACCGGCGCCAACTGTGTCTTCAAGATCGCGCCCGACTCGAGCAAGATCGACCTGGCAGCGCTCGACATGAGCAAGACGCGGGTCGTGTTGGTCACCAACCACGGCGAGATGACGTTGTCGTTCCGTCCCGACAAGGCGCCCAACCACGTCGCCAACTTCCTCAAGCTCTGCAAGCAGGGCTTCTACGACGGCACCAAGTTCCACCGCGTGATCCGGAACTTCATGATCCAGGGCGGCGATCCCAACACCAAGGACGACGACAAGCAGCACCTCTGGGGGCAGGGCGGCCCCGGCTGGAACGTGAACGCCGAGTTCAACGACATCAAGCACGTCCGCGGTGTGTTGTCGATGGCGCGCAGCACCGATCCCAACTCGGCGGGTTCGCAGTTCTACATCGTGCACAAGGACGCGCCGCACCTCGACAACCAGTACACGGCCTTCGGCAACCTCGAGTCGGGCGCCGACGTCCTCGACAGCATCGCCAACACCAAGACCGGGCGCGGGGACATCCCGATCAATCACGTCGTCCTGCAAGCGGCGGTGATCCTGCCGGTGTTCAAGTAGCGCGCCGGGCGCGGCGGCGCGGATCGTGCTCGCCAACGCCGTCCGTTTGCGGCAGGATGCGGGCAAATGGACCTCGAAAACACCGATCTCGGCACCGTCGAAGCCGCCCTCGTCACGGACAAGGGCACGATGGTGGTCACGTTCTTCCCCGAGCAGGCGCCCAAGCATTGCCGTAGCTTCCTGACCCTGGCCCAGCAGGGTTACTACGACGGCATCGCCTTCCACCGCATCGTCCGCAACTTCATGGTGCAGACGGGGTGCCCCAACAGCAAGCAGGGTGCGACCGGGCAGCCCGGCACTGGCGGTCCCGGCTATCGGCTCGAGGCCGAGTTCAACGACATCCCGCACCATCGCGGCATCCTGTCGGCGGCGCGCGCGCAGGACCCCAACTCGGCCGGGTCGCAGTTCTTCATCGTGCACAGCGAGCACGCCGACTTCCTCGACGGCCAGTACACCGTGTTCGGCAAGGTCGAGGAAGGCCTCGACGTGCTCGACGAGATCGCCAGCATCGAATGCGACTTCGGCCCCGGCGGCGAGAAGTCGCAGCCGCGCGAGCGCGTCGAGATCCAGCGCATCGAGATCCGCGAACGGCAGCAGCGTGCCGATGCCGACGGCGACGCCGCGGCGGAGGGCGAGGCATGACCGCGGAGTTCGTGCGGATCGAACGCGATGGCTTCATCGCCCTCGTGACGATCGATCGGCCCAAGGCCAACGCCCTCAACCGCGCCGTCATCGCCGAGCTGGCCGCGACCTTCGGCGAACTCGAGGGCGATGACTCGGTGGGGGCCATCGTGCTCACCGGCGCGGGCGAGAAGTTCTTCGTCGCCGGCGCCGACATCGGCGAGCTGGCGCAACAGGGCGTCGTCGACGGCAAGGAGACGGCGTTGCGCGGACAGGCGCTGACGCTGCAGATCGAGAACTCGCAGAAGCCGGTGATCGCCGCGGTCAACGGCTTCGCCCTCGGCG
>JAGQRA010000471.1 GCA_020425885.1 Planctomycetota bacterium
AACGTCACTACCAGACGGTCAACGCCTACGACCGCATGCTCGACCTCTGGACCGCGCGCCGGCAATGGTCGCAGGCGCTGATCGGCGCGCTCAACTTCGCGTCGCTGCGGCCGGCCGACTCGGGCTTGCAGCGCACGTTGCTGATCGCGGCCGACGCGTTCTGGGACGGGCTGTCGTCGGCGCGGCGTCGCGCGCTGCTGTCGGCCATGCTCGACGGCGAGCTCTGCGAGGTCGGCCACCTCGCCGGCGTGCTGGTCGCCGTCGCGCGGGCGCGGACCCTGCTGCGCGACGACGCGGGTGCGCGGCCCCTGATCGCGCCGCGCGGTCGCGATCGGTTCGTCGACGATCTGATCGCGCGATCTCCGAGCGCGATCGGCACCCTCGCCACCTGCATGCAGATCGAGCGCCTCGACCTCGAGAAGCTGGCCGTCGTGGCGGCGACCGAGCGCGAAGCACTCGTCTCTGCCTGGCTGGCGGCGGCGGTCGAAGCGGCCGCGGCGATCGTCGACCGGCTCGACGGCTGGCTGCCCGATGGCGATGTGCCGTTCGCGCTGTCGCCATCGCGACCGCTGCCGCCATCGCTCGTCGTCGAACGCGAGCTGCCGTCGCCGACGCTGGCGCCGTCGGCGATGTGGATGCAGGTCGTCGCCGTGCTGCGCGGACCGGAACCGCGCGCCGTCATCACCGGCGCCGGCGACACCGTCGCCGAACGCATGCGCGGCGTCGTCGAATTGCGCGGACTCGACGGCGAGCTCGTGGCGACGGTCCGCGGCGCCGACAGTGCCGCCGGATTCGGCACCGCGGTCGCCGATCTCGGCGACGTCGACGGCGACGGCTACGAGGATGCGGCGATCGCGGCGGCGCCGTCGGACGGCAGGCCGGTCGAGGTGACGGTCATCGGCGGTCGCGACGGCATGGTGCTGCACGTCCTGCCGGCGACCGATGCGGCCGAGGCCTTCGGTCAGATCGCGATCGGCCTCGACGACCCGAACGGCGACGGCACCACCCGGCTCGCGATCAGCGCCCCGCAGGGTTCGATCGCCGGCCGCACGCGTTGCGGCGTGGTGCGCGTGATCGACCTCGCGGGTCGTATCGTGCGCGAACACGCCGGACGGCGCTCGATCGACGCCTACGGTCGCAGCCTCGCGCGCCTCGGCGACCTCGACGGCGACGGCGTCGAGGACTTCGCGATCGGCACCGAGTGCGAGCTGCCGCCGCTCTACGCCGAGGTCCGCAGCGGCCGCACCGGCGACCTGCTGTTCGCCGTCGAAGCCGCTGACTTCCGGGTCGGCTCGGCGACGGTCGCGGCCTGCGGCGACGCCGATGGCGACGGTGTGCCGGACCTGCTCGTCGCGTTCGGCACGCTGGTGCCGTGGCAGCCACCCGGCGGCCGCGTCGAACTGGTCTCGGGGCGAAGCGGTGCGACGTTGCGCACGTTCACGGCCGGCGCGCCGCGCGACGGCTTCGGCACCGACGTCACGGTGCTCGGCGACCTCGACGGCGACGGCATGGCCGAGTTCGTCGTCGCGGCGTCGTGCGAGGTCGCGGCGACCCCGCCGACGGCGTTCGTCTGGTCGCTCGATGGCGCCGGGCCGACGCGACTGCCGGGCGTCTTCCGCCTGCTGCCGGCCGGCGGCGACCGGCTGGTCGCGCTCACGATCGCGACCTGGGGCCGCTACGCCGCGGCGCCGATGGCATCGGGTGCGCGCCTGCGCGTCGCGCGTTGGCGATAGCGACGGCGGTGGGCGGCCGCCCGGGCCACTCCTGCACCTCGACGCGACCGTCGACGTCGAGCGACTGCCGCCCACCCATCGCGTATGGTGTGGCGATGACAGACGACGCCCACCGGCGCGGCAAGAACAAGCGGTCGAAGAACACTCCCGACGCCGCGGCGGCGAAGGGCGATGCCGGCGCCGGCCGGCAGAGCTTCGGCAGCTTCAAGGACCTGCTGCGCGCGCAGGGCGGCGAACCCGAACCCGATGTCCCGGCCGACGATCGCGGCTGGACGCTCGAGACCAACGATGGCCGCACCGCCGATCAGATCGGTGTCGACTCGATCCGCGGCAGGATCGTCTCGCGGCCGCCCGCGTTCGGCCCGATGCAGCACGGACCGCCCTGCTACCGCGACCTCGACTCCGAGGAGCTGCGCCTGCTCGGCACCTTCCGCATCCGCACGGTGTTTCCCGACGACGTCGCGCAGGAGGTCCTTGCCCTGCCCGAGGACCCGGACCCGGCCGACTTCGAAGGCCGCCTCGACCTGCGCGGCGAGACAATCTTCACCATCGACGGCGACGACGCCAAGGACTACGACGACGCGATCGGGATCAAGGAGCTCGACAATGGCAACACCGAGATCAGCGTCCACATCGCCGACGTCGGTCACTACGTGCGGCCCGGCACCAGACTCGACGACGAGGCATTGGCGCGCGGCACCAGCGTCTACCTGCCGGACCAGGTCGTGCCGATGCTGCCCGAGAAGCTGTCGAACCACCTGTGCTCGCTGGTGCCCGACCGCGACCGGCTGGCCTACTCGGTGTTCATGGAATTCACGCCCGATGGCCATCGCACGGCCTCACGCGTCGACAAGAGCGTGATCCGCAGCGTCCACCGCAACACCTATCGCATCGTCCAGGAGCTGCTCGACGGCAGGGACACCGAGGAGACGCGCCGGATCCGGTTCCTCGAGCCGGACCTCAAACGCTTCCGCGCCTGGACCCTGGTCCAGCAGCGCATCCGCGATCAGAAGGGCTCGCTGCGCATGCAATCGAGCGAGCGCAAGTTCGTCTTCAACAGCAGGCACGAGGTCGAGCGCATCGTCGACTCGGACAAGTACTTCTCGCAGACCCTGATCGAGGAGACCGCGCTCGCCGCCAACCAGGCCGTCGGCGACCTGTTCCGCAAGCGCGGTCTGCCGACGATCTACCGCGTGCATCCCGAGAAGGACCTCGAGGAGATCGCCGGCGTCGCCAAGATGCTGCTGCAGCATGGCCTTCGCGTGCCAGAGAAGGAGCGGCTCACCGGTCGCGACATCGGTCGCCTGATCCTGATCGCGCGGCGCAAGTCGAACAGCGAGGCGCTGGTGGCGCGCATCATGGGACTCATCGATCGCGCGGTCTACGAGGTCAAGGACCACGAGAACGTGGCCAA
>JAGQRA010000472.1 GCA_020425885.1 Planctomycetota bacterium
CCGGCGCTTCAACTTCCCGATCTCGATGCTGACCTGGGACGTCGTGGTGCTGAACGGCTACCTGCTGCTGAACCTGCACATCTGCGGCTACCTGGTCTACTGCGCCTACCGGCGCCGCCGGCCGAGCAAGGCCTTCTACATCCCGTTCGTCTTCGTCGCGATCGTGTGGGCGATCAGCATCCACACCGTGACGGCCTTCCTGTACGTCGGCCTCGGCGGGCGGCCGTTCTGGAACTCGGCCATCATCGCGCCGCGCTTCCTGGCGAGCGCCTTCGCGGCCGGGCCGGCCTTCCTGATCCTCACGCTGCAGCTCGTCGACCGCTACACGGGCTACGACGTGCCGGCGCGCGCGCTGGGGACCCTGCGGAACATCGTCACGGTCGCGCTGCTGGTGAACATGTTCCTGCTCGTCTGCGAGGTGTTCACCGAGTTCTACACGGACTCGGCGCACGTCGCGTCCGCGCGCTACCTCTTCCTCGGCCTCGACGGTCGGTCCGGCCTCGTGCCGTGGATCTGGACCGCCGTCGGCCTGAACACCTTCGCGACGCTGGTGCTCGTCACCCCGGCCGCGCGCCGGCTCGGGTGGCTGAACGTCGCCTGCGCCGCGCTCATCGTCGGCATCTGGATCGAGAAGGGCATGGGGCTGATCGTCCCGGCCTTCGTCCCGACGCCGCTGGGCGAGGTCGTCGAGTACCTGCCCACCCTCAACGAGACGCTGGTGTGTCTCGGCATCTGGGCCTTCGGCCTGTTGACCTACACGATCTTCGTGCGAGTGACCATTCCGGTCCTCTCCGGCGAGCTGACGCACGACCGTCCGTACTCGCCGGGCGTCGAGGGCACGGAGGTCGCGACCTGACCCCAGGAGCGATCCAGAGATGAAGTCCAAACTGGCCTTGTTGATCCTGCTGTGTTCCGCGGGGGCCTACGCCTTCCGTACGCCGGCGCCGGCGGCGGGCGCGGCGCTCGAGCCCGCGCCGCAGGCGATCGGTCTCCCCGAGCTCAGCCGGCAGTCGCGCGAGTGCGTCGACTGCCACAAGCGCGAGCAGACGGGGCTGTACCAGCAGTGGGGCGGCAGCAAGCACTACCGCGGCAACGTCGGCTGCTACGAGTGCCACCGCGCCGAGCGCAGCGACCCCGACGCCGTCAACCACTACGGCCAGGTGATCTCCGTGATCGTCAGCCCGCTCGACTGCGCGCGCTGCCACGAGAAGGAGGTCGAGGAGTTCCTCGGCTCGCACCACTCGAAGGCGGGGCGCATCCTCGGCTCCCAGGACAACGTCCTGGCGGAGGTCGTCGAGGGCAACAACGCGATGAAGACGCCCGGCTTCCCGCACGGGAACTCGGCCGCGGCGGTGAACGGCTGCTGGCAGTGCCACGGCTCGCCCGTGAAGGCCCTGCCGGACGGCAAGCTCGACCCCGCGACGTGGCCGAACACGGGCATCGGGCGGCTGAACCCCGACGGCTCCGAGGGCTCCTGCGCGGCCTGCCACAGCCGGCACAGCTTCTCGGCCGAGCAGGCGCGGCACCCCGACACCTGCGGCAAGTGCCACCTCGGCCCGGACCACCCGCAGAAGGAGATCTACGAGGAGTCCAAGCACGGCATCGCCTTCGCGTCCAACATCCACAAGATGAACATGGACTCGGCGAAGTGGATCGTCGGCGAGGACTACTGGGCCGCGCCGACCTGCGCGACCTGCCACATGTCGGCCACCAAGAACCAATCGGTGACGCACGACATCGGCATGCGCATCTCCTGGAACAACCGGCCGGTGCTGTCGATCCGACCCGAGCAGTCGGATGCCAAGATGGGTCTGCCCGGCAAGGACGTGCCCTGGCAAGTGCGGCGCAACAACATGCAGGACGTCTGCTCGCACTGCCACTCCAAGCAATGGGTCGAC
>JAGQRA010000473.1 GCA_020425885.1 Planctomycetota bacterium
AACAGGCCGTAGCCGCGCGCGTGCCAGTGGGTCGGATGGCCGTGGTTGTTCGGGGCGTCGAACATCGCCACCGTGTGCGGCACGCCGCCGAGGTCGGCGCTATAGGCGACCCAGCGCGCGGGCTGGCCCCAGACGGCGTTCCCGGTCAGGCCTTCGCTGTTGCACACCGTGCCCGCGGCACCGGGCCCATCGAGACAGAACTCGTTGCGCAACCGCAACGCCATCGAGCCTTCCTTGGTGTCGCCGACGCGCAATTCACCATCGTCGCGCCACAGCTCGACCTCGACATCGATCGAGCGACAGCAGCCGGCGGCGCAGAACTTCCACCGGCGGCAATCGTGGCAGAGCACGGCGCCTTCCTTGTCGCGCCACTCGCACTGCTGCGAGATCACGGCGTGGGCGACGTCGATCACCGGCTCGCCGGTGGCCACGATCGAACCGTCGCCGGCCCAACAGTCGACCCCGTTGATGTCGCCGTGCGCGAACCAGCAGCTCTCGTGGTGCGGGTGGTCGCAACGTTCGCCCTCGACCTCGGCGAACGGGAAGGCCCGCGTCAGCGTCGCGCCGCCGACGGCGCACAGCGGCCACAGCACCGGTCCGCGCCGACCGTCGGTGCGGTACTCGGCGAACAGGCCGCTGTCGGTTTCGACCGCGACCCCGACCGGGGAGGGCACGAAGCGCAACATCGGCTGTGCGCAGCCTGCGAGCGAGAACACGAGCAGCACGCCGAGCCTCATGACAGCAGTTTCTACGGTCAGCGGCAGCGGGCAAGAGGAACCCGCGGAAGGAGGTCGCGATGGCGGCCGAAACGCAAAACATCGCCGACGTCGCGATCGCTCGGTGGCCGTGCCATGATCCGCGGCCATGCAGTTCCAGCCACCGGGCCACTTCCGCGATGCAAGCGCCCTCCGCGACCGACTGCGTGAGCTCGGCGCCACCTTTGATCTCGACCCGATCCTCGATCCGGCCGGCTTCACATCGCCGCTCGAGCTGTTCGGGCGCAGTCTCGGCAACCGCTTCTGCACGCAGCCGATGGAAGGCTGGGACGGCACGGCCGCCGGCGGACCAACGGCGCACACCTTGCGGCGCTGGCGCAACTTCGGCCGCAGCGGCGCGGATCTGATCTACGGCGGCGAGGCCTTCGCCGTGCGCCCTGACGGCCGCGCCAATCCACACCAGCTGCACCTCGGGCCCGACAGCGAACGCCAGCTCCGCGAGCTGCTCGCCGAGGTCGCGGCCGGCAGCGCCGAAACCGGCGGCGGCGAGCCGTTGATCGGCCTGCAGCTGACGCATTCGGGCCGCTTCGCGCGACCGGACGGACCGCTGGCGCCGCGCATCGCCCAGCACCACCCGTTGCTGGCGCAGAAGTACTCACTCGCCGCGGACCTGCCGTTGCTGACCGACGGCGAGCTCGAGGCGATCGGTGAGTGCTACGTCGATGCCGCGGTGGTCGCGCAGCGCGCCGGCTTCCACTTCGTCGACGTCAAGTGTTGCCACGGCTATCTGCTGCACGAGGTGCTGGCGAGCAAGACCCGAGCCGGCAGCTACGGCGGCAGCCTGGCGCACCGGATGCGGCTGTTCGAGCGCATCGTCGCCGCGATCCGCGCGGCCTGCCCCGGCCTCGGCATCGCGGTGCGGCTGTCGGCGGCCGACACGGTGCCGTTCGAGGCCGACCCCGACACCAGGATCGGCCGACCGATGAGCACGCCGGGCTTCGACTGGACGCAGCACCACTTCGGCATCGCCGCCGACGATCCGACGGGCTTCGACCTCACCGAGCCGATCGCGTTCTGCCGCCGCCTCGAGGAACTCGACATCCCGCTGGTCAACGTCTCGCTGGGCTCGCCGTACTGGAACCCGCACCTGCAACGGCCGGCGTCCTACCCGCCGAGCGACGGCTACCTGCCGCCGCACGATCCGCTGCTCATGGTCGACCGCCACCTGGCGGTCGTCCGGTCGCTGAAGCAGGCCTGCGGCGCGATGCAGTTCGTCGGCACCGGCTACTCCCTGTTGCAGGAGTGGTTGCCGAACGTCGCCCAACACGCGCTCCGCTCCGGTCACGTCGACTTCGTCGGTCTCGGCCGCCTCGTGCTCAGCTACGCCGAGCTGCCGCGCGACGTCATCGCCGGCCGGGAGCTGCAGAGGAAGCGCATCTGCCGCACGTTCTCGGACTGCACCACCGGGCCGCGCAACGGCATGCTCAGCGGCTGCTTCCCGCTCGATCCGTACTACAAGGCGATGCCCGAGGCCAAGAAGGTCAAGGACATCCGCAACGCCATCGCGAAGGGACCACAGCCATGAGCAACCCCATCGAACCCGGTCTCGGCGAACGCGATCTCGAACAGGTACGCGAAGGTCTGCGCATGCAGGCACCGCCCGACCCCGAGCAACTCGCGGCCGAGGCGCGCCACCTCGAGGCCCTCGATCGCGGCCCGTTCACCGCGCGAATACGGGGCTGGCTCGAGCTGTCGGGGCCGGGCTACCTGCAGGCGGCGATGACGCTCGGCGCCGGCACGGCGGTGACGTCACTCTACGCCGGCTCGGTGTTCGGCTACCGCATGCTGTGGGTTGCCCCGCTCGGCATGTTGATCGGCGTGCTGGTGTTCGCCGCGCTGTCGCATCAGACCCTGTCGACCGGCATGCGGCCGCTGCAGGCCATGGCCCGCTACGCCGGCAAGCCGTTCGCGATGCTGTGGGCCAGCGGCGCCATGCTGGCGTCGGTGATCTGGCACCTGCCGCAATACAACCTGGCGGCAAGTTCCACGGTCGATCTGCTCTCAGTGCTCGGCCTCGGATCGGTCCACCCGATGGCGGCCAGCGCCGTGCTGGCGGTCTTCGCGGTGCTGCTGTCATTGAACTACGGCCGCACGCCTGCCCTGGTGCGCGCCTACGAACGGGTGATCAAATACATGATCTGGTCGGTCGTGCTATGCATGGGCTGGGTCGTGATCCGGACCGACACCGACTGGGGCGCCGTGCTGCGCGGCCTGGTGTCCTTCGATCTGCCCGAGCATGACGGCGAGGTCTCGGCCGTGACCGTCGCCGTCGGTGGCCTGGCCGCGGCGGTCGGCATCAACATGGTGTTCCTCTACCCCTACTCGCTGCTGGCGCGCGGCTGGGGTCGGTCCCACCGCGGCCTCGCCCGTTGCGATCTGCTGTTCGGCACCCTGCTGCCGTACGTGCTCGCCGCCAGCCTGATGGCGATCGCGGCGGCCAACACGCTGCACGCCGGCGGCATCGCCGTCAGCAAGGTGACCGCCGTCGACGAGATGGGCCGCGTGCTCGGCAATGTCATGGGGCCGATCACCGGTCGGGTGATCTTCGACCTCGGCGTGCTC
>JAGQRA010000474.1 GCA_020425885.1 Planctomycetota bacterium
GACGCCGCGCGACTTCATGCCGACGAGGCGGTTCTCGGTGATGTCGACGCGGCCGACGCCGTGCTTGCCGCCGAGCTCGTTGAGGCGCAGCACCAGATCCTCGGGCAGGAGCTCCTCGCCGTCGACCGAGGTCGGCACGCCGGCGGTGAAGCCGATGGTCACCTCGAGCGGCTTGTTCGGCGCGTGCAGCGGGTTCTCGGTCAGCATCCAGACGTCGTCGGGCGGCGCGTTCGCCGGCGACTCGAGCGCGCCGCCCTCGTGGCTGATGTGCCAGAGGTTGCGATCCCTGGAGTAGATCTTGGTGCGCGATGCGGTGACCTCGATGCCGTGCCGGTCGGCGTAGTCGAGGGCGTCCTCGCGGCTCCTGATGTCCCAGTGTCGCCATGGCGCGATGATCTCGAGGTCGGGACCGAGGGCCTGGTAGGCGAGCTCGAAACGGACCTGGTCGTTGCCCTTGCCGGTGCAGCCATGGGCGACCGCGGTGGCGCCGATCTCGTGCGCATAGTCGACCTGGCCCTTGGCGAGGATCGGTCTGGCCATCGAGGTGCCGAGCAGGTAGCGCCCCTCGTAGACGGTCATCGCCCGCAGGCACGGCCAGACGTAGCCGGTGAGGAATTCGCGGCGCAGGTCATCGACGCGGCAGCCGCTGGCCCCCGAGGCGTGCGCCTTCTGCTCGAGGCCCTGCAGTTCGGAGCTGCCTTGACCGACGTCGCCGCAGTACGCGTAGACCTCGCAATCGTGGTGCTCCTTGAGCCAGGGGATGATGATCGAGGTGTCGAGGCCGCCGGAGTAGGCGAGGACGATCTTCTTCTTGTTGGTCATGTTCTTCGGGCGCGCCGAGCATATGCATGTTTATGCATTCGCGATGCATGTTTATGCGTCGATGCGGACGGCGTCAAGTTCGCCGCCGAGAATACCGCCCGGCACCGCAGGCTCGCAGGCTCCGGCCCAACTTGACGGGATGCCGCTGCCGTCCGAAAGTGGTCTGCCCGGTTCCGGAACTCTGCGTCGCCCGCTCCGGCCCACTCCCTCGTCGACACCCATGCGCAACACCAGACCCCTCGCTCTCACCCTGCTCGCCGCGACCGCCGGCGCCCAGACCGCCGTCTTCTCCAATGCCGCTCCGCGCGCTACTTCGGTGGTGATCCCCGGCAGTGACCTCGGCGCTCCGAGCCTGCGCTACTGGGGAGCGGCGGCCACCGACGGCAGCCGCTTCCTCAACTTCGGTGGCCGTGCCGTCAACGCCTCGGGCACGGCACAGTTGATCTACTACAACGGCCTCGACGCCTACGATCCGGCGACCAACACCTGGACCAACCTGTCGCCAGAGGGCAACCCGTCGGCGCCCGGCAACCGTTTCCGGGCGGCGATGGCCTACGACCCGGCCGGCAACCGGCTGGTCGTCTTCGGTGGTTCGCCAGCGCCACAGGTCGGCTCGAGCGACTGCTGGGTGTTCGACCTCGGCACCAACACCTGGAGCCAGATCCCGAATCCGGTGCCGGGCACCTCGGGTCCGTCCGAACGGTTCGACGCCAAGCTGGCCTACGATGGCGCGTCCGGAACGTTGGTGTTGTTCGGCGGCGATGGGTCCGGCGCCGGCGGCGGCGACCGTCTGGGTGACACCTGGTTCCTGGCCGGCACGACCTGGGTGCCGCTGGTGCCGGCGACGTCGCCATCGGCGCGCGGCCTGTTCGCCATGACGGCGCGGTCGGCCCCGTACGACGACATCATCCTGTTCGCGGGCAAGGACGTGGCCGACGTCGCCCTGAACGACACCTGGCGCTGGGATGGCCTGGCCTCGACCTGGGTGCAGATCACGCCGATCAATGCGACGGTTCCGGTCTCCTGGTGCAGCGGCGCCACCGCCGTCTACGACCCGGTGCGCCAGGTCGTGACCATGATCGGCGGCCCCGGAACCGGGATCGCGCCGTCGAACACGACGGCGGCCGGTTCCTGGGCGAGCGAGTACGACTGCGTGCGCAACGAGTGGCGAGCTTACGGCTTCGACCCTGCCAATCAGGTCGCGGACGATCCGGTCATCGGACGCATCGAGCGGGCGGCGACGGCTTTCGTCAACGGCAAGCTGTACCACTGGGCCGGGCAGAACGGGCCGACCATCGGCGACGCGAACCTGCCGTTCGTCAAGGAGTACCAGGCCAGCCCGGTGGCGACGTCCGCCGTGATCGGCACCGGTTGCAACAGCTCGACCGGGCTGCTCTCGCTCGCGGCCGACAACGATCCTTGGACCGGCCGCAATTGGAGCCTGACCGGATCGGGCTTCCCGGCCGGCTCGCTCGGCTTCGCCGCCGTCGGGCTCGGCACGCAGTCGCTGCTGATCAGCAGTCTCCATCCGGCCGGCGGCCCCGGCTGCGTCGCGCTGGTGACCTTGGATGCGGTGCAGCTCGTGCTGCCCGCCGCCGGCCAGGCCGCGATCTCGTTCGGCCTGCCGGTCGATCCCGCGTTCGCCGGCATCACGCTGAACGCGCAGCAGTACTGCCTCGAGCTCGGCGGCGGTGGCCAGATCACCCTGATCTCGAGCACGAACGCGATCGCGGGCACCTTGGGCGCCCTGTAGCAGACGGCCGCTGCGCCGGCGATCGGGCGATCAGACGAGAGCTCAGACGAGATCCGTGTCGCCGAGCGAGTATCGCCAGTGCGTCGCCAGCAGCTCGGGGGTGACGTAGGGGCCCGTGATGCGGAAGGTCAGGCGCCGTTCGAGCCATTCGCTCGACGGCACGGCGGTGAAACCTCGGGCGAGCAGATGATCGGACTCCGGACTCCCGGGGGCGAACATCGCCAGCACCCGGCTACGTCCGATCTCGGTCGCACGCCGGCAGGCCGCGGCCAGCAGCGCCGCCGCGGTCGCGTCATCGTCGTCGTGCCAGACGCGGTCGACGATCGCCGCCGAGTCGGGCACGAGTTCGCTGCGCAGTCGCAGCACCAGCACCCCGGCGAGCCGGCCGCCATGGCGGCAGGTCAGGAACTCGTAGTCCTCGCCGTGGGGGGCGCGACGGTAGCGCCAGTCGAGGTAGCGCCGGTCCTTGCGTACGGTGCACGGCTTCTTCGGCAGACACCGGCGCCAGAGCTCGTCGACCTCGGGCGAGAAGTCGAGCACGCGCTCCGTGCGGCGATCGGCC
>JAGQRA010000475.1 GCA_020425885.1 Planctomycetota bacterium
ACCGCTCGCGGCACGGCCGAGGTCGCGAGCGCGATCGGGATCGGGTGGTCCGCCGCCTCACCGAGGGCCAGCCGCGCCGCCCAGGCGATGCGGTCGATGCCGTCGGTCAGGGCGCCGGCGGCGTAGACGCCGCCGGCCAGCGCCACCTGGTTGCCGTCGGGCTCCTGCAGGAACGCCGCCAGGCGGCCGCCGCCCGGGTCGATCCCGAGCACGAGGCCCATGGCATGTTCGGTAATGGGGCCGGCGGCGATCTCGAAGATCGTCGATTGTCGCAACGCCTCGCGCCACCAGACCGCGGCGGCGCGGGACTCGGGATCGTCCGGCAGGTCGCCCGCCAGTGCGGTGTGGAGCCGGGTACCTGCGGGCAGGGCGCGAACCGGGACGACGAGTGGACGGACGATCGTCTGCGGTGCCTCGTCGGGTGCCGTCGCGCAGGCGGCGAGGCAGAGAGTGGCCCAGATTCGCGATCGACGCACGGCAACAGCATGCGGCCGGCCGCGGGGGCGCTCAACCATCGGGCGCGGAATGCCGATGGTACCGGTCTCATGGTCGGTGCAATGCTCGCGGCAATCGTGCTGGTGTCGGCGCCTCAGGAGCCGAAGCCGGAGGTCAGGATCTCGCCGGTCCAGTTCGACGAGAACCACTGGCCCGTGGTGCCGAACGAACCGGTGCGCCCGAGCCTGGTGCCGAACGGTGAGGTGGGGCGCGAGAGCCGGCCGTTGGTGGACGATCTCGAGCCGACCGCAGTCCCGGACCAACGCGCGCCAGCACCCCTCGCCGAGGCGAACGGCTCGCGCGCGGATCATGCGCCCGTAGCCTCCGGCATGGAGCTCGGCTCACCGTTGCTCGAGGTGTTCCAGTTCACCCGCTCACCGAGCGCCTGGAAGGCCCTCGGCGGCCAGGCCATCTGGTGGCGGATCACGATCCACGGCAGCCAGGGCGAAGTGCTCGGCATCCGCGAGTTGACGCATGTCGCCGACTGCACGTTCACCGAACGCGACCGGCTCGAGTACGACGGCGAAGGCCGGGTCTACGGTCGCGTCGGCGGCTCCAACTACGCCGAACGGCAGCGCATGCCGTGGCCGAGCGACGCCGAACGCGGCGGTCACGAACTGATGTTGTTCGGCACCCAGCTGCGCATGCCGTGGTGCTTCGGCGACGGCATCACCTACTCGGTGCTGTCCTCGGGCACCGTCGACCGGCCCGGCGCCCGCCTGCGCCGGGTCCTGCTCGAGCGGCGGCCGCTGCAGGGTACCAGCCTGATCGGTCCGGAACTCGACCCGCGTCCACGCGATCGCTTCGAGCTGATCTACGAGCCGGGCACCGGCTGTCCGCGTGAGTTCGTCCACCGCTTCGCCGAGAGCGAGGGCGCGCGCCGGGTCCTGCTCGAGGACTGGCGTGAGTATCAGGGCGTGCGCATCGCCTACAAGCGCGTCTATGTCGACGAGACCC
Organism: Planctomycetota bacterium; assembly: GCA_020425885.1. Next base: position 1,453 of record JAGQRA010000475.1, read on the forward strand.
TGCGACGCACGACGACGCTGGAGATCCTCAACATCGTGCCGCAGCAGGTCACCGAGCGGACGTTCCGGCTGCACTGACCGCGTTGGCGGTCTATTCGAACTTCGCGCCGGCCTCGATCCAGGCGCGCAGCGTCGCCAGCTCATCCTGACTCGGCTGTGGCTTGCCCTCGGGTGGCATGTGATCGTCGTCGTCGAGCGGCAGCGTGCAGCGCACGTAGATCTCGCTCTCGTCGGGTCGGCCCGGCACCAGCACCTCGCCGTTCTCGCCGCCCTTCCGGATGCCCTCGACGGTCGTCAGCAACAGCTCGCCCTTGGTCTTGTCGGGGTTGTGGCACTTGGTGCAGGTGCGTTCGAGGATGGGCCGGATCGTGCGTTCGAACTCGGTTCGGTTCGCCGCCGCCTGCGCCGGTCCATCGCCGGCGTTCGCGGGCGTCGCGCCATCGCCGGATCGATCGCGCGGCGCGGACTTCGGCTGCAGCGGCTCGAACAGGAAGTCGGGGTCGTGGCTCAGCGATCCGCCGAGGTGCCCGGTCGGCACCATGACGATGCAGGCCAGCAGCAGCAGGACCCGGAATGCCGCGCGGCCGCGGAAGCAGGCGGCGATGGCGACGACCAGGCAGATGCTGCCCAGGGCGATGCCGGTGATCTTGTGGTTGGTGACGCGGTCACCCGACAGGTCTCCTTCGTCGGCGAGCAACAACCCCGAGGCGACGGCCACGGCGGCCGTCAGCGCACACAGCCAGGACAGCGCCAGGATCGGCCCCCGCGGCACCGGTCGGCGCAGGATCACGGCGCCGAACTCGAGCAACGCCAGCGCCGGCACGAGTCCGAGCGGCAGGTGGAGCACGACGACATGGGCACGGCCGAGCAGGGCCATCCACGGGAACGGGTCGGGTAGGTCGGTGGGCATGTTCGGGTCGCCAGGCTCAGGCCAGCAGGTCGTGGACGACGCGGCCGGCGATGTCCGTCAGGCGGAAGTCGCGGCCCTGATGGCGGTAGACGAGTCGCTCGTGATCGAAGCCGAGCAGGTGCAGCACGGTGGCGTGCAGGTCGTGCACCGACACCGGATCGTCGACGATGTTGTAGCTGAAGTCGCAGGTCTGGCCGTAGGACGTGCCGGCGCGCACGCCGCCGCCGGCCATCCAGACCGTGAAACAACGCGGGTGGTGATCGCGGCCGTAGTTCGTCTTCGACAGCCCGCCCTGGCTGTAGACCGTGCGGCCGAACTCGCCGCCCCAGGTCACCAGCGTCTCGTCGAGCATGCCGCGGCGGCGGAGGTCGGTGATCAGGGCCGCGATCGGACGGTCGACCGCCGCGCACTGTTTGCGCATCTCGGCGGGCAGGTTGCCGTGCTGGTCCCAGCCGCGCATGTAGAGCTGGATGCAGCGCACGCCGCGTTCGGCGAGGCGGCGGGCCAGCAGGCACGAGCTGGCGAAGGTGCCGGGCTGCCGCGCCTCGTCGCCGTAGAGCGCGAACGTCGACTCCGGCTCGGAGCCGATGTCGGTCAGCTCGGGCACCGACATCTGCATGCGGTAGGCCATCTCCTGTTGGCTGAGTCGGGCCTGGATCTCGGGGTCGAGACTTCGTGCCGCCTCGCGTTGGCCGAACTCGGCGATGAGGTCGAGCAGCTGCCGCCGGTCGGCGCGCGACACGCCGGCGGGGTCGCGCAGGAACAGCACCGGATCACCGCTGCTGCGCAGCTTGCAGCCCTGGTGCTCGCTCGGCAGGAAGCCGCTGCCCCAGAAGCGCGCTGCCAACGCCTGCATGTTGCCGAAGCCCTGGGTGATCATGACGACGAACGTCGGCAGGTCGCGGTTCTCGCTGCCGAGGCCGTAGCTGGTCCAGGCGCCGAGGCTCGGGCGACCCGGCTGCTGGGTGCCGGTCTGGACGAAGGTGATCGCCGGCTCGTGGTTGATCGCCTCGGTGTGCACGCTGTGCACGAAGCACAGCTCGTGGGCGACTTGACCGAGGTGCGGCATCAGCTCGCTGATCCAGGCGCCGTCGCCGCCGTTGTCGAAGCGCGTGAAGTCGAACATCGAGGGCGCGACCGGGAAGCGCTGCTGGCCCGAGGTCATGCCGGTCAGGCGTTGGCCGTTGCGCACCGAGTCGGGCAGGTCCTGGTCGTAGAGCCGTTGCAGCTGCGGCTTGTGGTCGAACAGATCGAGCTGACTCGGCCCGCCTTCCATGTGCAGCGAGATGATGCGCTTGGCCTTGGCCGGGAAGTGGGGGCCGCGCTGCCGGGCATCGTCGCCGGCCCGTGCGCCGGCCAGCGGCATGCTGTCGCCGAGCGCGAGCGCGCCGAGCGCGCCGGCCACCGAGGTCGCCGAACGGGCGAAGAAGCGGCGCCGCGTGAAGGCCCGGGCCAGGTCGCCGACGACCTGCAGCGACGCGTCGGCCGGGAGTCGAGGAGGCAGCGTCATGTCAGTCGATCCAAAGGGTGGCGTCGAGGTTGAGGAAGGCGCTGGCAACGAGCGTGAAGGCGGCGTGCTCGGGTTCGGAAATCGCCGTGTCGCGCGGCGCCTCACCGATCGCGATCAGGGCCCGGGCGTCGTCGGGGGCGGCGCGGTAGCGCGCGCGCAACGAGTCGAGGAGCCGCTGGGCGCGAGCCGCTCGGTCGGCATCGAGGTCGTGACCGGTGCAGCGACGGTAGATGCTGCCGAGCCGGGTGCGGTCGTCGTCGGCGACGTGCCAGGCGCGCTCGGCGAGCACGCGTGAAGCCTCGACGAACTGCTCGTCGTTCCACAGCGCGAGCGCCTGCAACGGCGTATTCGTCACCGAGCGCCTGATGGTGCAGAACTCGCGCGTCGGTGCGTCGAAGGTCAGCAGGGTCGGCGGCGGACAGGCGCGCTTCCAGTAGGTGTAGAGGCTGCGCCGCCACAGCGCATCGCCGCTGCCCTGTTCGAAGGTGCGGGTGTTCGATTGCAGCATCGCCACCTCGCGCCAGAGTCCCGGGGGCTGGTAGGGCTTGACGCTCGGGCCGCCGAGCCGTTCGACCAACAGGCCGCTGGCGAAGAGCGCCTGATCACGGATCGCCTCCGCGGTCAGTCGGCGCCTCGGGTACCAGGCCAGCAGTCGATCGTCGCCGTCGATCGCCGCCGCCTCGGGCCGGCGGCGCGACTGCTGGCGGAAGGCCGCGCTGGTCACGAGCATTCGCAGCAGGCCGCGTACGCTGGTGCCATGGTCGCGGAACTCGATGGCCAGCCAGTCGAGCAACTCGGGATGGCTCGGCCGTTCGCCGTTGCGGCCGAAGTCGCCGCTGGTGCGGACCAGGCCGGCGCCGAACACGAACTCGAACAGCCGGTTGACGGTGACCCGGTGCAGCAGCGGATTGCGATCCGAGACCAGCCATCTGGCCAGCCCGAGGCGATCGGGCGGCACGTCGTCGGGCAGCGGGCCGAACATCGCCGGCAGGCTCGGCGTCACCGGCCGATCGCGGTCGGGTCGGTCGTACTGGCCGCGCATCAGCACGAAGGCATCGCGACGTTCGGTGCGCTCCTGCATCACCATCGTCTGCGGCGTGCTCGCGGCGAGCTCCGCGATCGAGGCCTCCGCCTGAGCCACCGCCCGGCGCTTGTCGCGGTAGCCGGGCGAGAAGCGGTCGCGCCAGGCCAGCTGCAAGCGTTCTTCGAGCTGGCGGTCGCGACTCGCCGCCGGCAGCAACCACAGCGACATGTCGCCGGCGAGCTCGTCGGCCGCCGGGTCGTGCCGCCAGTAGAACCCGCCGGCACCGCCGGTGTTGACGACCTTGAGCACGAGGGCGTGAGTGCCGCCGTCGACTTCGAACTCGGCGCGGTCCTGATCCGGTCGCGCGCCGCGGTCGACCTGGTTGGCGGCGATCTCGACGCCGTCGAGGTAGAGCTGGAAGCCGTCGTCGCTGCCGAGCGAGACCTCGAGCTTGCGGCGGGTCGGCACGAAGATCTGGTGACCGACGTAGGTCGCGTTCTGACCGGTCGGCAACCTGGTGTTGAGGCTGCCCGGCCTGGTGTCGTCGTAGCGCCAGCCGACCTCGCCCCAGCGCCGGTCGAGGTCGATGCGGGTGACCTGCTCCGGTCCGTCGTTCGCGGTGTAGAGTTCGTCGCGAGCATGCGGGAAGGGGCCGGCGACGTAGAACGCGCTGTTGGCGATCGGCAGCCGGGCGAGGGTCGTCTCTGCCAGGCGGCCGAGCTGGAGGCGGACGCGGCCGAAGACGTGCTGCGCGTAGCGCGAGCGGTAGTCGAGGGTGATCCGGACCAGGGTCGCACCTTCGGCGCCGAATGGTCGCGCGCTGAGGAA
>JAGQRA010000476.1 GCA_020425885.1 Planctomycetota bacterium
CTGGCCTCGGTGCCGTCGCCGCCGAGGCCGTAGAGCTCGACCTTGCTCTCGATCAACATGCCGGCGGCGTGCACGAACGCCTCGAACACCCCGTGCCCTTCGGTGGCCACCGTCGGGAACGCCTCGATGTCGTCGCGGAAGCGGAAGGCGCGATCGAGCTCGGCTTCGGACAGCAGGTCGTCGAGGTCGCGCTTGTTGTATTGCAGCACGATCGGGATGTCCTCGGACGTGCCGCTGTTGCTGCGCAGGCTGTCGCGCATGCTCTGCATCGACTCGATGTTCTCCTGCAACCGGCTGCGCTGGCTGTCGACGACGAACACGACCGCATCGGCGCCCTGCAGCACGAGCTTGCGCATCTGCCGGTACTTGGGCTGACCGGGCACCGTGTAGCCCTGGATCCTGATCTTGAAGCCGCCGACGTTGCCGAGGTTGATCGGCAGGAAGTCGAACATCAGCGTCGAGTCTTCCTCGGTGCTGATCGAGACCAGCTTGACCTCGTTGCGAGGACAGAAGATGCCGTGCACCTGCTGCAGACTCGTGGTCTTGCCGCCGACGCCGACGCCGTAATAGACGAGCTTGGCGTTGATCGTGCGTTCCGCGACGTTGATGAAGCCCATCTGGTGGTTCGATGCGGGCGGGAGCCCAGGACCGGTTCCCCCCTCATCGGCCGTAGCGCCCCTCGGTACTCACCGCTAAGGACGATTGCCGCCGTGCGGCACCAGCGCCCCGGCCCAGGCCGAGGCCGGATCGAGGACCTGCAGCAGCGCTGTGTGTGCCGCCGCCGCCGTGACCGCGGCGATCGCCGCCCGCCCGATGCCACGGCGCTCGGCCCGCACCGCGGCCATCGCGCGCCCGGCCAGGGCGGCAGGCGCGCGCACGATCGCGGCCGACACCTCACCGGGCCATGGCAACGGTGACAGCTCACCCGAGATGGCACGCTTGGCCCGTTCGAGTTCGGCCGCCGATGGCTCCCGCCGCCGCAGATCGGCGAGCAGACTCTCGAGCTGGTCGCGAACGGCCGGCACCGCAGCGCTGCCGGAACCGCGGCGGGTGAAGCTGACGACGGGATCGGCTTCGAGCCACGACCAATGCACGAACGGCGCCCGCGCCAGGCCGTGTGCCGCTGACAGTTCACCGCCCGCACCGAAGCGACGGTTGGCCCGCATCCTGGCGACCTCGAGCCCGACGGCCAGCGCCGCCGATTGCTGCGCGGCCGGCACCGGAAACGCCACCGCCACGATCGCGGCATCGACGCGGCGGTGGCGGACGATCTCGATCCCGGCAGCCGGCGGCGCCGCGAACCGCACCGGCTGCGGCTGCGACTGCGGTCGGCCCGGTCGCACGAGGCCACCGAGGGCCTCGGCCAGACCATCGGGGATGCTGCCGAACGCGGCGATCTCGACCGCGACCGCGCGGCGCAACCGTTCGTCGACGCCGGCCGGCGTGAGCTGCTGCAGTGCCTGGGCCGAACCGCCCTCGCCGCGACCGGCACCGCCGACGCACAGGGCGCGGCGCGCCATACCGCGCAACACCGGCCCCGGATAGAGCCAGGTCGCATCGTCGGCCCGCAGCGCCGCGCGCGCGACGACGAGCCGCACGGTGTCGTCGGCCAGCGGCGTCGCGTCGTCGAGCAATGCGGCGACGAAGGCGACGGCGCGCTGCCAGTCCTTCGCCGCGACCTGGACGAAGACCTGGCCAGCGTCGTTGCCGACATGGACGCCGCTGGCCTGGACCGCGGCCACCCTGGCCAGCGCGCGCTGCTGTCGACACTCGAGCAACACGCCGGCGAGCCCGGACTCGTCCGGCTCGTCGTGGTCGAGTCCGTGCGCGAAGGTGACGACGATCACGGTCGTCGCCACGCCGGGCAGCGGATGCAATGCAGGGCCCTGACCGCGGCTGGCCACGGCCATGAGCAGAGGAACGAAGACCAGGGTCAGGCGACGAATCAGCACGGCTTCACGACTCCTGCGGTGACGACGACGACGCGGTGCGCCACCGCTCGCGCCAGTTCGAGATCATGCGTGACCAGCACGATGGTGAGACCGCGGCTGCGGCGCAGCTCGAGCAGCAGTCGCAGCACCGCGCCGGCGGCCTCGTGATCGAGCGATGCGGTCGGCTCATCGAGCAGCA
>JAGQRA010000056.1 GCA_020425885.1 Planctomycetota bacterium
AAGTACTCGAGCACGCGCAGGCCCTCGCGGAAGTTGGCCTTGATCGGCTGCTCGATGCTCTTGCCCGACGGCTTGGCCATCAGACCGCGCATGCCCGCCAACTGACGGATCTGCTCGATCGAACCACGAGCCTTCGACATGACCATGCAGAAGATCGGGTTGACGTAGGGCTTGCCGTCGCGCGTGTCGTTGCGCAGCTCCTGCAGCATGTCCTCGCCGATCCGCTCGCGCGCGTGGGTCCACGCGTCGATGATCTTCAGGTAACGCTCACCCTCGGTGATGATGCCGCGGTCGTGCGCGGTGGTGATCTTCTCGACCTCCCCCTGGGTCTTGTCGAGGATCTCCTGCTTCGTCGGAGGCACGAGCATGTCGCTCTTGCCGAACGACATGCCGGCCTTCGTCGCCGACAGGAAGCCGATCTTCTTCAGCTCGTCGAGGAGGTGCAGCGTCTCGCCGCGGCCGCACAGGATGTGGCAGTCCGCGATGATGTTGCTCAGCGCCTTCTTGTCGAGCTCGTAGTTGTAGAACGGCATCCCCTCCGGAAGGATGTCGTTGAACACCACCCGGCCAGGAGTCGTCTCGACGAGCGTGCTGCCGTCGGTCGTGAAGGTACGATCCCGCTCGCGCACCTCGCGTCCGGCCGACATCGCCAGCTTGACGCGGGCGTGGACGTGCACGAGGTCGTTCGAATAGGCGAGCCAGAGTTCGTCGTAGCCGGAGAACGCCATGCCTTCGCCCGCTTCCCCCGGCCGCATCAGCGTCACGAAGTAGCAGCCGAGGACGATGTCCTGGTTCGGCGCGATGATCGGACCACCGTGGGCCGGCGAGAAGATGTTGTTGATCGACAACATCAGGGTCGAGGCCTCGATCTGCGCCTCGAAGCTCAGCGGCAGGTGGACCGCCATCTGGTCACCGTCGAAATCGGCGTTGAAGCCGGAGCAGACCAGGGGGTGGACCCGGATCGCGTTGCCCTCGACCAGCACCGGCTCGAACGCCTGGATACCCATGCGGTGCAGGGTGGGCGCACGGTTCAACAGGACGGGGTGGCCCTGGATCACCTCTTCGAGGATGTCCCAGACCTCCTCGTCCTTCCGCTCGAGCATCTTCTTCGCCGACTTGATCGTGTCGACGTGGCCGAGCTCCTTCAGCCGCCGGATGATGAACGGTTGGTAGAGTTCGAGCGCGATGACCTTCGGCAGACCGCACTGGTGCAGTCGAAGCTCCGGGCCGACGACGATGACCGAACGCGCCGAGTAGTCGACGCGCTTGCCGAGCAGGTTCTCGCGGAAGCGGCCCTGCTTGCCCTTGATCATGTCGGTCAACGACTTGAGCGGGCGGTTGCTGCTGCCGAGCACCGGGCGGCGGCAACGGCCGTTGTCGAACAGCGCGTCGACCGACTGCTGCAGCATCCGCTTCTCGTTGCGGATGATGACCTCGGGGGCGTTGAGGTCGAGCAGCTTCTTGAGCCGGTTGTTGCGGTTGATCAGGCGCCGGTACAGGTCGTTCAGGTCGCTCGTGGCGAAGTTGCCGGAGTCGAGCAGGACGAGCGGGCGCAGGTCGGGCGGGATGACCGGCACGACGTCGAGGACCATCCACTCGGGGTGGTTCTCGGAGTCGCGCAGCATCTCGACGGTGCGCAGGCGCTTGATGATGTCCTTCATGCGCTGCTTCGAGCGCGTGGACAGGAGCTCCTCGCGCAGCTCCTCGGAGAGCGCCTGCAGGTCGAGCTTGCGCAGGATCTTGCGGATCGCCTCGGCGCCCATGTCGGCGTCGAACTCCGAGCCGTACTTCGCGGCCGCCTGGCGGTACTCGTCCTCCGTCAGGAGCTGGTACTCCTCGAGCGGCGTGTCGCCGGGCTCCACGACGACGTAGTCCTGGAAGTAGATGGCGCGCTCGAGGTTGGCGACCTTGATCCCCAGCAGGTTGCCGAGGCGCGAGGGCATCGCCTTGAAGAACCAGATGTGCGCGACGGGCGCGGCGAGGTTGATGTGCCCCATCCGCTTCCGGCGCACGCGCGAGTGCGTGATCATCACACCGCACTTGTCGCAGACGATGCCCTTGTGCTTGATGCCCTTGTACTTGCCGCAGAAGCACTCCCAGTCCTTCTCGGGACCGAAGATGCGCTCGCAGAACAGGCCGTCGCGCTCGGGCCGGTACGTGCGGTAGTTGAT
>JAGQRA010000477.1 GCA_020425885.1 Planctomycetota bacterium
CAGTCGCCGGCGCGGCTGCAGTCCGCGCCGACCGTCCCCTCGCCGGCCGGCTGACACACCCCCGCGAGACCGCAGTACAACCCGGCTGCGCACTCAGCCGTCAAAATGCAGGGACGGTTCTCCGGGCTATCGCCGCTCGTCTGGCAGGTGCCCGCTTCGCAGCTCAGTCCATAGCGGCACTCCGGCACCACCGCGGCCGCATCGCAGGCTTCGCCCACGACCTTGCCGGCGGTCGGGTCGACGGTGACATCGGCGATGTCTGCCACGTCGAGGGTGACGTCGGGGATGCCGATGTCGAGCGGCGTGCCGTCCTTACCGAAGAGATCGGAGCAGGCCGAGGCGCTGAGCACCACGACGCAGATCCAAAAGACGCTCGAAGTGACGGTGCGCATGATGGTTCCTTGGGCAGCGACCCCCGCAAGGTAGCACTCGCACACCGCGGACGCGAACCTTGCGCCACGTGCCACGGTAGCGGCACCGACGGTTGAGGGATGACGACGTGGCGCTGCTGGCATATCGTCACGAGCGATGAGCGAGGCCAGCGACGGAGCGACCAAGACCAAGAGGCGGCGGCTACGCGTGCGCCGCAGCCCCGAGGCGCGGGCGGCCCGCAAGGCCCTCAGGGCCAGCCGCAAAGAGCAGCGCCGGCCACTCTCGGAGGAGATCAAGAAGCTTCCAAATCTCCTGACCTTGGGCCGTATCGTCGCCATCCCGCCGGTGATGGCCTTGCTGCTCATGGACACGCCACAGAGCGACTTCTGGGCGGTGTTGTTGTTTTCGTTGGCGGCGATCACCGACTGGTTGGACGGCTATCTGGCGCGCAAGCAAGGCCTGGTCTCGCTGCTCGGCAAGTTCCTCGACCCGCTTGCCGACAAGCTGATCGTGCAGGCGGTGCTCATCGTCTGCGCCGAGTTGGGGCGCATCCCCAGCTGGTTCGTGGTGCTTCTCCTGTCGCGCGAGATCGCCATCACCGGGTTGCGCGCCATCGCCTCGAGCGAAGGCTTGCAGATCGAGGTGGTCCGAGCAGGCAAGATGAAGACCGCGCTGCAGCTCGTCGGCCTGGTCGCGCTGATTCTCCATCACCGCTACCTCATCGACTTCCTCGTCGCCGAAGCGGTGGTCGACTTCAACGTCGTCGGCGTGGCGCTCTTGTCGCTCTCGATGGTGTTTTCGTTGCTATCGGCGTTTTCGTACTTCCGTAGCTTCGCACGTGCGGTCGCCGACCGCGCCCAGAGCTGATCGGCGCGCCGCGATCCCGGCAGTAGCGCCTTAAAGCAGAAATGTCGCCCGCCGACGCGCGCGCCATCTCTGGGCTATTCACACCGCGTACGGACTACTCGGTGTCGGTGCAACCACCCACGGTGGCGTAGAAGTAGTCACCGTCGATCCGCAGCGACTTCGCGCCATCGCTGCCGCCGTGCGAGATGCAGAACGGGCCAGCCGCCTCATTGGCGTTGGTGTCCGGGCTGTGCAGACGATCGACGCGACCACCGCAGACCATCTCGATGATGTCGCCCGGAGGCCCACCACGAAGGTGGATGCGCGGTCCCTCGACGTCCCCGATGATCTCCTTTTCGAGCAGGTCTCCGGTGTAGACAGCCTCGAGCTGCTCGACGTTCTCGCTCACCCGGCCATGGTCGCGAATCTCTCCGAAGCCACGGCCCTTCTCGCAGATTCCGGGGAGGCGGTGCTTGATTGGGGTCGGGAG
>JAGQRA010000478.1 GCA_020425885.1 Planctomycetota bacterium
GGTGGCCACCGACGAGGGCGCCGGTGCACTTGCGGTTGATGTAGAAGTTGCCGACGTGGAAGCGCGCCTTGGCTTCGGCCTTGTGTCTGGCGTCATTGGTGAACACCGATCCCGTCAGTCCGTACTCGGTGTTGTTGGCGACCTGCAGTCCGGTCTCGAAGTCGGCGACCTTGATCACGGCGAGGACCGGACCGAAGATCTCCTCCTGCGCGATCCTCGCCTGCGGTGAGACGTCGACGAACACGGTCGGCTCGATGTAGTAGCCGCCGCTCGGGCCGGTGTTGCCACCCATCAGGAGGCGCCCTTCCTCCTTGCCGATCTCGATGTACTCCATCGTCTTGCGCTTGGCGGCGCCGTCGATCATCGGGCCGAACGGGGTGTGCCGGTTGGCCGGGTGCCCCATCTGGATCGCGGCGACGTGAGGCTGCAGCCGGTCCAGGAAGGCGTCGTAGACATCCTGGTGCACGATGGCGCGACTGCAGGCCGAGCACTTCTGCCCCTGATACCCGAAGGCCGACGCCGCGACGGCTGCCGCTGCTGCCTCGAGGTCGCAGCCCTTGTCGACGAGGATGCTGTCCTTGCCGCCCATCTCCGCGATCAGGCGCTTCATCCAGATCTGGCCGGGCTGGGTCCGGGCGGCCTGTTCGTAGATCCAGAGGCCGACGTCACGGCTGCCGGTGAACGAGATGAAGCGGGTCTTCGGATGACGCACCATCGCCGCGCCGATGCTCGCACCCGGGCCGGTGACGAAGTTGAGCACCTGCCGCGGCAGTCCGCATTCGTACATCAGGTCGACCCACATCGCGGCGATCGCCGGCGACTGGCTCGCCGGCTTGAGCACGACGGTGTTGCCCGCGAGCAGCGCCGCCGAGGTCATGCCGGCCATGATGGCGAGCGGGAAGTTCCACGGCGGAATGATCACGCCGACACCGAGCGGGATGTAGATCAGCTGATTCTGCTCGCCGGCCACCGGGGTCACGGGTTGTGGCTGCGCCAGCCGCAGCATCTGGCCGGCGTAGTACTCGAGGAAGTCGATCGCCTCGGCCGTGTCGGCGTCCGCTTCGACCCACGACTTGCCGACCTCGTAGCACAGCATGGCGGAGAACTCGTGCTTGCGCTCCCGCATGCGCTGTGCGGCGATGAAGAAGATGCGGGCACGGTGTTCGACGCTGGTGGCGGCCCATTCGGGGAACGCGGCGTGGGCCTTGTCCACGGCGGCTTCGGCCTCCTCTTCGGTGAGCTGCTGGTAGTAGCCGACGAGTCGCGTCAGCTCGCCCGGGTCGTGGCTCTCGAAGGACTCCTTGGCGCGGATCGGCTCGCCGCCGATCCAGCATGGCCAGCTGCGGCCGAGCATGTTCTTCTCGATCGATTGCAGCGCCTGTTGGAAGGCCTGTTGCTGTTCAGGGTCGGCGAAGTCGGTGAAGGGTTCGTTGTGGAAGTCGGGCAACTGCACGCCGGCGCTCCGGGAGAAGGGGGAACGAAAACGGCGAGGATGCGAGGCCGACCGTCAGAACGCAAGCGACCTGCCGGGAGGTGGCCGGCAGGTCGTTGCGAAGGGATCAGGTAGGGGCGATCGGGTGTCAGGTGGCGGTGTCCAGGCAGGCGCGGGAGGTGCGGCACAGGGTGGGGTTCATGGCAACGGTCGGGGGCGAAGGGGAGTCAGCTGGCGATCGGGAACGGGGAGGTCGGGGTGCTCGGGATCAGGAAGCCTGCCACTTGTGGCGCTGGACCCGCTCCTGGAACTGCTCCGCGTCTTCGCGATTGAAGAGTCGGACGCGACCGCCGCAGTCCACGCAGTAGGAGTGGTTCACGCTCATCAGGAAGCGGACATAGCCCTTGCAGTGCTCGCAGTACTTGGCCTCGTCGTAGTAGTCGCTGTTGCCCATGTCGTTTGCTCTTCTTCTGGTGGTCGGCGTTCGACGGTGAGGAGCAAACGGCTTGCCAAGCTGCGTGGCAGGTGGGTGGGAGTGGTCGTCTTGCCGATGGCATCGACATCCATGAGCCCATTCAACGCGCCGCCCGCTCGCGGCGCCGTGCGCCCGGGTGTCGCGCCGCGTCGACGGTTCGATGTCGGCCTGCGGGCCGTCGCATGTGCGAGCATCCGGTGGCAGGGCAGCTTGGCCGGGAACGTCCGTTTCAGTGGACGGTCGCGGAATGCCGACAGCAGGGGCAGGCCCAGTCTCGCCATACCTGGATCGACCTGATGAACAGCAACATGGAATCGCCGTGCCCGCAGTCAGTGCCGGATCACCGTTCCACCTGGGCTCCCGGGAGTCGGCGACCGGGACTGCGCAGCGGCGCGATCTCGATCGGGCTGGGTTTCGCGTTGCTGCTGGTCGGGGGGGTGAGAGGGCAGCAGCTGGTCGTGGCCGCCGGTGAAGCCTCGCTCGCTGCCGAGTCCGGCAGTGCCGCGCAGGTGGCCACCATGTGTGACGAAGTGCGCGTGCTGCTTCACTACGATCTCGCCGCCGCCGCGGCGCGTGCCACTGCCGCGCGCGAGCTCGCGGCCGCGCGCGGTGATGCCGTGGCGGAGGCGCTGGCCAAGGGCCTGCTGGCGCGGATCCGATGCGCGACCACCGGCGTCGTGGCGCGAGAGGAGCTGTCAGCCGCGGTCGCCGCTCTCCCGGTCGAGGCTCCGCCGGCCGTCCGCGCCGAGCTGCAGTATCTCGGCGCCTGCATCGACTGGGCCTACGACGACATTCCGGGCTGTCTCGAGCGGCTGAACCAGGCGATGGCGGCCGCGGACGACGCGGATGACGTCGTGCTCCTCGCACACTGCAATCTGCTGGCCGGCAGCGTCGTCGGCCGTGGTGAGGATGGCGTTGCCGCCCTCGATCGCATCCGGCGCACGTTCATTGCGGGCGGTGACCGCTTCGGCCAGCTGGAAGCCGAGCTGGCTCTGGCCAACTATCGTCATCAGGTCAACGGGGTCTCCGATGCCGAGACCGCCGCCGAGCTGACGCAGTTGCTCGAGGTCGCGGTGCGCATCGGTGATCGCAGCTCCGAAGCGTTTCTCGCCGGGTCGATTGCCCATCTCGTCTCGCGTGGCGACGACCCCGTTGACCTGGAGCGGGCGCGTCAGCTGATCGCGCGCAGCGTGCAGGTGGCGCAGCTGGTCGGCGACCGCGAGTACGTGGCTCTGTCGCTGCAGGCCAAGGCCGAGATCGAGATGGCCTGCGGCGATGTCGAGGTGGCGAAGGCATCGATCCGCACGGCCGAGCAATCCATCGCCGGCATGGGGCTGCTGGCCCGGATGTACGACGTGCTCGAGACCGGGATGCGGATCGCCTCGACGTGCCGCGATGGCGAGAGCATGGCAGTGTTCGGAGGTCGCATGGAGGAGCTGCGACAGGAGCTGTCGCGCCGTTCCCCCGGCAACGAACGCGCCCGCTTCTGGCAGCAGGTCAACCGGATGCGCGAGGACCTGCGCTCCGAACAGGCAGGTCACGAACTGGCATTGAGGTCCATGGGGTCTCGCTACGCCGGTCTTGCCTGGACGAGCCTCGCCGCGCTGTTCGGTATGGGCGCCCTGATCCTCGTGCTCTCGCTGCGGTCGCGACGGCGGCTGCAGGCCGCCAATGCGCGGCTCCAGCACGAGATCGATCTGGCGGACCGCGCCCGGGCCGAGAGCAGGGCATTCGAGCAGAATCTGCGACAGCTGGAGCGACTCGACAGCGTCGGCCTGTTGGCCGGTGGCTTCGCCCACGACTTCAACAACATCCTCACCGGCGTGCTGGGCAACGCCCAGCTGCTGCTGACCGAGCCGGATCTCACCGGCCACGTCCGCGAATCGCTCGGGCACATCGTCGGCGCCAGCCAGCGCGCGGCTTCGCTGTGCCGCGACATCCTGGCCTATTCGCGCGCGGGGCATTCGGATCGCGAGGTGGTCGACATCCGCAGCGTCCTGGATGGGCTGTTGCCCATCGCCCGTTCCGGTTTCGGGGCGCGGATCGAGGTCGACGTCCAGGTCGAGGGCGGACCATGGTTGGTGCGCATCGACCGCCCCCAGATCGAGCAGGTCTTCCTCAACGTGCTGGTGAACGCCGGCGACGCGATCGCGGGCCGGGGCCGCATCACCGTGAGGATCTTCGACGAGACGATCGCGGGGCGGCCGCGGTCGGAGCGCTGGTTCGGGGAATTCAACGGCGTGCCGAGGGATTGCGTCGCCGTGCAGGTGACCGACACCGGGCAGGGCATGCCGGCGGAGACGATCCAGCGCATCTTCGACCCGTTCTTCTCGACGCGCTTCCCGGGCCGAGGCATCGGCCTCGCGGCCGCGTTCGGGATCCTGCGTCGCCACGACGGGGTCGTCCAGGTCGAGAGCGATCTCGGGCGCGGCACCTGCTTCACCGTCTACCTGCCGCGTGCCGCGGCCCGCGGCGATGTCGAGGCGCGAGGCGAGCCGGCCTTCGAATTGCCGGCGGCGCCAAGGTCGGGTGGTTTGATGACCGGTCGGACGGTGCTCGTCATCGACGACGAAGCGAGCGTGCTGAGAGTCGTGCAGTTGATGCTCGAACGGGACGGATGCAGGGTCTTGTCGGCGGCCTCCGCGACGGCTGCGCTCGGCCTGGTCACCGAGGAGCATGGCGGCGTGGATGCCGCGTTGATCGACTTCACGATGCCCGATACAGACGGCGCGGCGCTGGCAGCGCTACTCAGAGATCGGCAGCCCGAGCTGCCGATCGCGATCATGAGCGGTCACGACGAGGTGATGGTGCGGGCTGCGGTTCCGGACTGCCCCTTCTTGCCGAAGCCGGTCTCGCAGCAGGAGCTGCGCGCCACCGTCACCGCGCTGCTCGACTCACGGGTCCCGTGCGGATCCTGATCCATCCCGGCCCGCAAGGGCGGCTTCGAGCTCGCGCCGTACCCGTTCATCGGTCTCGATCCGAGCGGCGTTCGCCAGGCTCGGGTGGCGATGGTCGATGCGGCCGATGGCCCATGCAGCATGGCCGCGGACGATGGCGTCGGGGTCGGTGATCGCCGCCGCCAGTGCCGTCAGGGCCGCCGGGTCACCGCGATTCCCCA
>JAGQRA010000479.1 GCA_020425885.1 Planctomycetota bacterium
GGCATCACCAGCTCCGGCAGCAGCTTCCTGACCGGCCCCTCGGGCAACGTCCGCATCAGCCCGACCGGCGGCATCGTGATGTTCGGCTGCTACCTCTACGGCCCCGGCATCACCAACACCGGCACGACGGCGACCGGCCGCAACGACGGCGTCATCTTCTGGGGCCCCGTCGGCGCCCTGCAGATCCTGGCCCAGCGCGGCTCGCCCGCCCCGTCGGGCGGCTCGGTCTACGACACCGCGTTCAACAGCATCAGCCTGCAGAACACCGGCATCAACCGGCAGGGCATCGCGTTGTTCAAGGCCGACCTCGTCGGCGGTGACGTCGTCGCCGGCGTCAACGACGATGCCTGGGTGATCGGCGGGCCCGGCGCCCACCAGTGGATGTGCCGCGAGAGCGACCTGCTGCTCGGCGGCGCCGTCGCGGTCGGCAGCCTCGGCTTCCAGGCCCAGATGGACGAGAACGGCTTCGTGCTGCACGACGAGACCCTGTCGCAGACCCTCGGCACCACGCCGGCCAGCGCCACCGACGACAGCATCCTGCTGCTCTACAACCCAGGTGGCACCCAGACCGTCATCGCCCGCGAAGGCGACCCGGTCCCCGGCGTCAGCGGCGGCCTCCATGGCACGATCGCGATCACCAGCCGCGCCTTCTCGCGCCGGAACAAGTACCTGGTCTACGCCACCACGATGACCGGTCCGGGCGTCTCGACCGCCGACGACAGCGTCCTCGTCGCCGGCACGCCCGGCAACCTGACCCTGGTCGCCCGCGAGGGTGACCCGGCTCCGACCGGCGTCGCCGGCGACGCCTTCTCGGGCTTCTACACCACCGGCTACACCATCAACGACGAAGGCACGGTCTGCTTCCTCGCGATCCTGACCGGCCCGAGCGTCACCAACCTGAACAACGTCGCCCTGTTCTACCGCGACGCCACCGGCACGCAGATGCTGGCGCGCGGTGGCGACACCGCCGCCGACATGCCGGCCGGCTATATCATCGGCACCGCGAGCAACAGCGGCATGGCCAGCGGCACGCCGCACCTCAACGATCTCGGCCAGGTTCTGTTCGCCGCCTCCGTCTGGGACGGGGTCAACAACACGAGCGGCGTCACCAACCAGTACGCCTACGACCCGATCCACGGCCTGCATGCCTCCCACATCGGTGGCGAGGCGTGGACGGCCTTCGGCGGCGCCACGGTCACCAACCACGGCACCAGCCAGTTCAACTCCGGTGACGGCAGCCCCGCGTTCTTCAACAACAACGGCGACTACTGCAGCCGCACGTTCTTCACCGGCGGCTCCGGCGTCAACATCGCCCTGCTCCGCAACCACCTCGGCTCGCTGCACGGCTCGACCGCGTCGCTCCCGGCCACCGGCGGCACCCAGACCCTGGACATCGACGCCACCGCGGCCAACGCCGGCAAGCTCTACGTCCTGGCCGGTTGCATCTCCGGCAGCCGCCCCGGCTTCACCCTGTTCGGCAAGCACATCCCGCTGAACAACGACTTCTGGCTGACCCTGTCGATCCAGAACGCCAACGGGCCGGTCTACCCCAACAGCTGGGGCATCCTCAACGGCAGCGGCCAGGCCAGCACCGCGTTCGCCTTCCCGGCCGGCTTCGCCGGCCTCATCGGCGCCACCTTCCATCACGCCGTCGGCGTGCTCGACACCAGCACCGGCTCGCTCGACCTCGTCAGCGAACCCGTGTCGGTCCGCCTCTATTAACCCGGACTATTCATCTGGAGGAGCGGCAAGGCCCTGGGCACTGGCAAGGCGAGGGTGAATGTCCCGTTTGCGAGTGGTTGACGGCGCCTGCACCGCCTTGGCAGGCGCAGCAGGCTGCGGTTTTCA
>JAGQRA010000480.1 GCA_020425885.1 Planctomycetota bacterium
CGCGCTGATACGGCATGGCGTAGAAACTCGACTTGGCCTACGCCAAAGCAAGTGTCGACGGGCCTCGGTCGCAGCCAGACATCGAACTGACCAAGGCAACCGGCGCGAGTGAATGGGGTGGCTGACGGGAATCGAACCCGCGACCTCCAGAACCACAATCTGGCGCTCTAACCGACTGAGCTACAGCCACCGTGCGTCTACGGTCTCCCGAGACGAATCGGGCGGGGAGTTTGCCGCGCGGCAGTGCGGCGGTCAAGCGGCGGTTCGTCGCACCGGCAAACTCGCCGATATTGACAAGGGGCCGCCGCTCGAACGAGCGACGGCCCCTTCTTTCGGGTCGCTGGCTGGCCGACCCGACGCTAGCCGATGCGGATCACAGACCGATCAGCATCGCGGCCGAGTTCGAGCCCACGGCGCCGGCGCCGTTGGCCGTCGGATCGAGGGCGATCGCTTGCTGGAACATCAGCAGACCCGACAGCGACCCGGCGTTCGGGATGCCGAGGCTCCAGGTCGCCGAGTTGGAGGCGCCGAGGATGAACAGGTTCGAATCCGGGCTGACGCGCAGCGCGCAGCCACTGGCACCGAAGCTGGTCAGATCGTACGGCAGCGCGCCGAGCGCCCAGGCCGTCTTGCTGAAGCCGGTCACCATGATCGCGGCGTTGCTGGCGAGGTTGTCGACCGTGACGGTCAACGTCGTGCCGAGCACCGGGTTGGCGCTCGGGGTCAGCGACGAGCGGCCGATCGTTCCCGCACAACCGGCGCCGAACTGGCCGTAGCCCGCCTCGCCGGTGAGGTTTTGCGTGCTGTAGTAGATCGTGCCGGCAAACCAGCGCGGGGTGAGGGTCGTGCCCGCGAACGGGTCGAGCTGGGTCGTGTACTGCGACGTGCCCGCCGTCATCGCGACGTCGGCGTTGCCGAACGTCTGAACCGCGGTGCCGGTGGTGTAGCTGCAGTAGAAGTTCATGTAGTGGAACTTCACGCCGGTGACGCCAGGCGGCAGATAGACCGGGGAGCCGAACGTCAGCGACGTCGGCACCGTATTGCCGGTGCTCGAGGTGCCGGTCGCACTGCCGGCCAGGACCCACTCCGATGCGGTGTTCTCATAGCCAGAGTAGGTACCCTGACGGATATACATGTCGAGCTGCACCGGCAGGCTGACCGTGGTGGTGAACACGTCGAGCGACTCGATCTTCATACCGGCAGGGTTGAGCACGTCGAGGTCGAACAGGATGCTGCCGTAGTTGCCGTTGCCGTTGTTCTGGGCATAGCCGGTCGAGATCTGCTGCAGCGGCACGATCGTGCGGGTGATCGTGTCGGCCGGGCCGCAGAGGCGCTGAGCGGTCAGCGTGACGGCGACCGGGGCGGTGGTGGCATAGACCCAGGCCGGGTTCTGCGCGGTCGAGTCGGCGGTGCCGTCACCATCGAGGTCCCAGGACCAGCTCGTCGGCGAGTTGGTCGAGGTGTCGGTGAACTGGACCACGCCCGGGCCGATCAGGCCATCGGTGAAGTTCGCCGATACCACGTCCGTGACGATGTAGGCGGTGACCACTTTGGTGTCCGGCGGGAAGGCGCCGTCGGTGACCATCAGCGAGACGTCGTAGGTGCCGCAGGCGGTGTAGATGTGGGTCGGGTTCTGCGCGGTCGAGTCGACGGTGCCGTCGTTCTCGAAGTCCCACGCCCAGCCGGTGACACCACCCGGATCGCTCGAGAAGCTCGTGTCCTGGAAGTTGACGGTCAACGGCGAGGCGCCGCCGGTCACGTCGGAGGTGAAGTTCGCGAACAGGCCGGTCGCCGGCGTCGTGGTGCAGTTGACGACACCCATGCTGCCGGTGCCGGGGAAGCCATAGATGCTGCCCGGGGCATAGGTGAGCGAACCTCCGGTGTAGCCCGGGTCGGAGATGTCCCACTGGAAGCCGCTGCGATAGAGCGTCGTGGCGACGCCGTTGATCGCCGTCGAGTAGGTGCCGCCGCCGGCGGTGTAGGCGTTGTGCGCCGAGAAGTTGTTCGTCGTGGCCGGCGACCAGTTGCCGATCACGTCGACCCAATCACCGGGCTGCACCATCTGGGTGAGCGTGATGGCGCCGGCGTTGCCCAGGCTGCGGAACACCTCCACCTGGTTGATGAAGATGATGTAGTTCGCGGTGTCACCGGCCTGCTGCGCGTAGGTCGGCAGGTCGAGCCCGGTGATCAGGAACTGATTGGGCGCGGTGAAGGCGAACCCACGGCTGTAGCCGTTGTAGACCGAAGTCGGGGCCGGGAGGGTGATCAGCTGACCTACTGCCGAGGAGGCCAGGAGCAGCGCGGAGAGCGCCGAGAGTTTCGAGAGGTTCATGGATGCTCTTCTTCTTGCGAAACAGAGTGGATCAGACGGATCCTGGAAGGCCGCAGCGCGAGACGGATGCACTTGCGACCAAAACGAGACGCCCCGACTTGCGGCGGGGCAGGGACGGAAGCACTCTAGATGAGACTGGAAGTCGGTCAACCCCATCAGGTGGCGCGATGGAATCCGCCGTTGCGGTATTGTTCCTCACGCCGCGGTGCCATGGTGCGTCCCGCGTCGATAGACGCACTGCGGCCAATCGCGCTGATACGGCATGGCGTAGAAACTCGACTTGGCCTACGCCAAAGCAAGTGTCGACGGGCCTCGGTCGCAGCCAGACATCGAACTGACCAAGGCAACCGGCGCGAGTGAATGGGGTGGCTGACG
>JAGQRA010000481.1 GCA_020425885.1 Planctomycetota bacterium
AGGCCGAGGCGGTGGTCCTCGAAGACCTGCACCTGCCCGCGCTCGATGTCGCGTCGCGACCGATGTTGTTCGATCTGCTGTTCGCGGTCTGGGAGCATCGGCCGCGGCCCGCACGCGAGAGCTCGGTCCTGGCCGCCCTGCGGCAGCTGCTGCCCGGCGAGCCCGAGGTCGACCTGCTGGCTGCCCGCGTGCTCTACGTTCGCGGCGATCGCCCCGCCGCCGTCGGTCACCTTCGGGCCGCCGTCGCAAGCGGCGCGACCGGGGCGCGCTGCGCCGAACTGCTGGCGCCGGTCGGGCTGACGCTGGCCGAGGTGTTGCGCGCTGATCGCGCGGGTCTTTCATGAGCGGCTCGATCGCGTCCGTCCAGCCGCGCGCTGCTGTCTGACTCGCGGCCTCGAGAGCCCGACTCACCGGCGCAGTGACCCGGACGCCGCGACGCAGCACGACATCGACGACGCTGGCGCGGTTCGCCAACGGCGGACCGCGACCTTCAGAGCGGCAGCGAGTGGCGCTTGAGCTTGCGATGCAGGGTCGTGTAGTCGATCCGCAGGGCACGGGCCGCGGCGGCCTTGTTGCCGCCACACGACTCGATCGTCTCGCGCAGGATTCTGGCCTCGAGCTCGTCGCTCGCCGCCCGCACGAGTTCGGCCAGAGATGCGCCGGAGTCGATCGGGGTCATCACGTCGCCGCGCTGGGCCGAGCTGAGCTGGAGATCGCCCACATCGAGCTCCAGTTCGCTGCCGGACAGGACTGCGCGGCGAACGACGTTGCGCAACTCACGCAGGTTGCCCTGCCAGGTCTCCTGGCGCAGAGCCGCCGTGGCCGCCGCGGTGAAGCCGATGAATCGTCGCCCCATCTCGCGGTTGGCCTCGGCGAGGAACAGCTCGGCGAACGGCGCGATGTCGTCGCGGCGTTCGCGCAGCGGTGGCAAGGTGATCGAGAACTCGGCGATGCGATGGTAGAGGTCGACGCGGAAGCTGCCGTCCTGGACCGAGGACTCGAGTTCGGAGTTGGTGGCAGCGATCAGGCGGGCATCGAATGGGACCGGCCTGGAACCGCCGACCGGCGTGACGCGGCGCTCCTGCAGCGCGCGCAGCAGCTTGGCCTGCAGCGCGAGCGGCAGGTTGCCGAGTTCATCGAGGAACAGGGTGCCGCCGTTGGCCATCGAAAACAGGCCTTGGCGGGATCGGTCGGCGCCGGTGAATGCACCCTTCTCGTGGCCGAACAGCTGGCTCTCCAGCAGCGGTTCGGGCAGCGCGCCACAGTCGACGGCGACGAACGGTCCGTCGGCGACGGGCGACAGGGCGTGCACTGCGCGCGCGGCCACTTCCTTGCCGGTTCCTGACTCACCGGTCAGCAGCACCGCGACCGAGGTCTGCGCCGCGACGAGCTCGATCTGGCGACGGACTTCGCGCGCCTTGTCGCTGGTGCCGAAGTCGCAGGCCGCGTCGGGATGGGCCCGGCGCAGGGCCTGGACCTCACGGCGCAGGCAGTGCTGTTCGGCGGCGCGCTCGCAGGCGAGGAGCAGGCGTTGGCCATCGAACGGCTTGGCCTGGTAGTCGAAGGCGCCGTCCTTGATCGCACCGACGGCGGTGGCGATGTCCTCGACGGCGCTGAGCAGGATCACCGGCAGGTCGGGCTCGCGTTGCCGCAGCAGGTGCAGCAGCCGGTCCCCGCTCATCTTCGGCATGCGCACGTCGCTGAGAACGACGTCCGGCACGTGCTCCGCCACCAGCGACAGCGCCTCTTCGCCGTCGGCGGCCTCGGCGACGACGAAGCCGGCATCCTCGAACAGGCCGCGCAGTACCCAGCGCAGATCGCTCTCGTCGTCGACGATCAGGATGTGATGCTCTGACATGGCTCCGGCCTCGATGATGATGGATCCGTTCGCGACCCCGGCTCCTTCGGGGCCGCATCGGCAGCCTGCTCGGCGGGCATCGACATCAGCACGCGGGCGCCGCCGCGATGTCTGGGGTAGATCGCCATGTCGCCGCCGAGCTCCTCGGCGATGCGGCGGCAACTCCACAGCCCGAGACCGGTGCCGTCCGGCTTGGTGGTGTGGAACGGCTCGAAGGCGCGCATCTTCAGCGGCCGCGGCACACCGGGGCCGCGGTCCTCGACGGCGATCACCGTCGACCTTCGGCTGCCGCCGAACAGCGGTCGCGCACGCACGGTGATCAAGGTGCCCTCGGCCGCCGCCTGCATGGCGTTGAGGACCAGGTTGAGCAGCGCCTGGGCCAGCAGGTTGCGATCGCCGAAGATCATCGGCTGCCTGCGATCGGCGGCGATCTCGAGCGTGATGCCGCGCCGCCTGGCCTCGGTGCGCACCATGGCGATCACATCGGCGGCGACCTCGTCGGCCACGATGGTCCGCAGCTGCCGGGCCCGCGGTCGGCCGAGGTCGATCAGCGAATCGAGCGTGCGGTCGGCCTTGTCGATGTTGCGCCGGATGACGTCGGTGTGTTCCGCGATCTCGTCGGCCGTGCGCTGCTTGCGACACAGGGACTCCGCGGTGCCGACCACGATCGCCAGAGGGTTGCGCAGATCGTGGGCGATGCTGGCCGCGAGCTCGCCGAGGATCGCGCGGCGATCCGCTTCGAGCAGTCGGTGCTCGAGCTCGTCTCGCGCCGTCGCCGCGACGACGAGTTCGCTGGCCCGTTGGTCGAGGTTGCGACTCAGCAGCTCGTTGGCCTCGATCACCCGGGGGATCCACAGCATGAGCCCGTATGCGATCAAGGTGACGCCGAGCAGGAACAGGGCGCCGTTCTCACAGGCCTCACGCAGGTAGGCGAACGTCGCATGGGCGACGTCGAGTTCGGCGAAATGGACGATGCCGCTGGTGGTGAAGCCGAGCCACAGCACGAGGAATCCCCAACGCACCAGGTTCATCGGCTGCCCCGGCAGCGAATCGAGTCCGCGGCCGGTGGTCCAGAAGAACCAGGACAGCAGCGCGAAGTAGGCCGGCAGCACGATGACTCGAAGTGCCGGGGTATCTGTCGGCCAGACCAGCAGGATGGTCAGCACGGTAAGCAGGGCGCAGCTGCGCCTCGAGCCCGGCAAGGGGGGGCTCTGCAGCCGCGGCGGCAGCGGCAGCGGATGCTCGGCAGGGTGACCGTGTCTGTCCACGGTCCTGCTATCGGCACTCCCGGCTGCCGGAAGCAACATCGTGAACGGCTGGGGAGTCCGCGATGCCCGGCGTGCGATGCGCGGCGCGCCCGAGCGCTGCGCAGGGCCTGGCCTCTGGCGCGGCCCTCGGTGCCAGACCTCAGTCGCGCCGGGCGATCCTGGCGTTCGACGCGTCGCCACGCAGCCTGGCGATGATCGGCTCCATCAGCGGCCCCGGGCACTCCGTCGCCTTGAAGTCGCTGTGGCTATGGATCTGCGACCTGGCGATCCGGTAGTCGGAGCACAGGGCCGCGACCAGGCTCTCGAGGGCGTCGACCTGCTCGGCCGTCGGGCTGTGACCACGGTTGCCGCGGACGAAGTTGCCGAGCAGGCAGATGCCGGCGTTGCGGACGTTGTTCTCGCCGCTTGCATGTGCTCCCTGCCAACGCAGGTCCCGGCCCTGCCAGATGCGACCGGCCGGGTCGATCAGGAAGTGGTAGCCGATGTCGCCGTAGCCGCGGCCGCGCATGTGTTCGCGCTGGATGCGCTGCAGCTGAACGGCGGTGGCGGACGGTCGATAGTCGCGGAAGTAGAGAGCGGAGTGGTGGATCGTGATCCGGGAGACACGATCCATGCGGTCGAGGTTGCTCTGGTTGGCGGCGGTTGCGCGCCAGCGCTGCCTGGTCTCGATCGGCAATCGGGAGAGCGCGCTCGCGGCCGGCCTACCGGTCTCGACCTCGGGGGCGAGCAGGCGCTCGAGAGCCGGATCGAGCGCGAGCTCGCGTGCCCGGTCGAGATCGAACTGGGCGAACTCAGGGGTGCCGCGCAGGATGTAGCCCTTGGCGCGCAGGTATCTCGCGAAC
>JAGQRA010000482.1 GCA_020425885.1 Planctomycetota bacterium
GTCCAGGCAGAACAGCCGATCGGTCACCGTCGTGAACACGACCCGACCACCACCGACCGCCGGGGTGCAGCGGATCTTCTCGCCGGCATCGTACGACCAGAGAACCTCGCCCTCGTCGTCGGGCACGCCGTTGGCGTCGTTGTCGAGACCGTCGCCGTGGACGTCGGCGAGCAGGTCGAAGGCGTAGGCGAAGTGGCCGTCGCCGCCGACGAACACGAGGTCGCCGTCGATCGCCGCGGAACCGAACACGGCACGGTCCTGCCCGGACGAATGCAGCGGGCTCGACCACAGGTACTCCCGGTTGCCGCTCTTGTTCTCGTCGACGGCATAGATCCGGCCGTTCTCGCAGCCGATCACGACGTAGCCCTGGGCCACCGCCGGCGCCGACCAGACCTTGCCTTCGGACCCGGGCGAGCGGGCCATGTGACCCGTCGACGCGGTGCCGTACCAGGTGCCGGTCTCGAACTGCCAGCGATCGCTGCCGTCGCCGGCATCCAGCGACCGCAGATAGTGCTGGTACGGAAAGTACAGCTTGCCGGCGACGACGGTCACGGCGGCGATGTCCTCGTCGGCGTAGTTGCGGAACCAGGCGATGCTCCGGTCCGACAGCTCGAAGGCGATGACGTCGCCGAGCTGGTTGGCCACGAACACGCGACCGCCGGCGACGGCCGGCGTCATCTTGCACGGGCCGAGGGTGTCGATGCTCCAGGCCACGCTACCGTCGTACCACCACAGCGCGTCGAGCGGCCAGGTCTGGGAGCCCGAGACCACCGGCCGGCTGTCGACGACGAAGACGAGGTCGTCGTCGATGGTCGGCGACGAGCGGGTGACGGCGCGGCTCAGGGCCTGTTGCCAGTAGGGCGTGTCGTCCGGACCGTCGACGCCGACCTGTCCCCGGTGCGTGGCGTAGCGCTGGAACATCGGCCACTGGTCGTGTTGTCCGACGGCGTCGGCCGCGAACGGCAGCACGCAGACCGCGACGGCGGTGACGCGCTGCGAGATTGCCGCAAGGGAATCGCCTGCGTTCATGATTGCCTCAGGGTTGGATCGAACGGCCGAACGACGTCGAACGGCCGGGGCGTGCAAGCCCGTGAGCGAAGCGACACGACGGCACCGCGCGTCCGGTGATGCTCGCCAATTCTCGACGCAGCACTTCACCGGGTGCCGTCGGCCCAGAGCCGAACGGCGCCCAGGGTGCGTGCGTCGGCCTCGGCGCCGGCCCCCGAGCAGAGCCGGGCCACCGCCGCCAACGCCGCCATCGTCGCCTGCACGACCACGTCGGCCTCGGCGCCCGCCGCCGACGCACGCCGGCGCCAACGCTCGGCCTCTTCGTCGCGCCCGCGCTGCGCGCAGAACTCGGCGAGCGACGCGGCGACACGACGGGCACGACTGCATTCGGATCCGAGCGCGGTCTCGATCTCGCCCGAGGCCGAGAGCAGCTCGCGCTCGGCGAGGTCGACCAGATCCTGGTGCCAGAGGCAGACGCCGAGCAACCAGCGCAGCTCGGCGTGGCGCCAGCTCGCGGCCATCACCTCGGGCTCGGCGCGCGCCATGGCGTCCTCGAGCCGGGCCCGCGCAATCCCCCACCGGCCGGCCGCCATGTCGAGCTGCGCCAGCACCGTCTCGGACTCGATGACGTCGCGATGATGCTCACCGAGCAACCGCCGCTGCCGCTCGAGGACGGCGACGATCCGCGCCCTGGCAGCGTCGTCGTGTCCGAGCACGAGCTCCGCCTTGGCCAACGCGCAGCGCGATCGCAGCGTGCCTTCGTGATACGGCCCGAGCTCCGCCGGCTGGTGCTGCAGCGCGACCTCGAGCAATGCAGCGGCCGCAGCCGGCTCCCCGGTCTGCAGACAGAACTCGGCCTGCAGGTAGACGCACAGCAGCACGACCCAGTGGTGCGGCCACAGCGGCTGCGAGTCGGCGAGCGCCGTCGCCAGAACGCGGCCGGCCTCGGCCTCGCGCCCCTGTTCGAACAGCGCGCAGGCGAGGTCGTGCCGCGCGAACAACACGCGGTGATCGTGCGCCCCGAACTGCGGCTCGGCGACACCCAGGTAGTCGCGCGCCATCGCCTCGGCCTCGCGATTCCGCAGGCGATAGCGCAACAGCTCACGCAGCAGCTGCTGCAGCCGCAGCGTCGTCTCGTGTTCGGCGCCGAGCGCGCGCCCGCCGAGCGCGACCGCATCGCGGTAGAGCCGTTCGGCGCGCTCGGGTTCGCCGCGGGCGAGGATCGCCTTGGCCAGCCGTTCGTAGCTCTGCAGCGTCGTCGGATGGCTCGGGCCGAGGGTCTGCCGGCGTCGTTCCAGGACCTGTCCCAGCAGCCGTTCGCCCTCCGCCGCGCGCGCCGGCTCCCGGCAGTGCTGACCCCAGTCGACGAACAGCATGCCGAGTCGGGCGAGGGCCTCGAGCGTCCGGTCGTCACCGGGACCGCGGTTGCGCTCACGCAGCTCGAGCGTCCGCCGGAAGTGCGGTTCGGCATCCCGATATCGCGCCATGCGCGAGTAGGCCAGGCCGATCAGATCGTCGACCCGCGCCTCGACCTCCGGATCCTCGGACTCGAGTCGCCGCCCCGCGCCGTCGAGGATCTCGGCGATGGCCTGCTGGCGACGGCGCGCTGCCGGCGCGTCGGGATCGGGCGCGCCTCCCGACAGCATCCCGGCGAGGACCGCGTTGACGCCGTCGGCGACCTCCGCCTCGATCTGGGCCGCCTCGCGCTGCTCGCGTTCGTTCTCCCGTCGCAGGTACATCGCCGTCGTCGACACCAGCCCCGCCGCGAGCGCGACGGTGAGCAGCAGCGCCAGCACGACGGACTCCCGGTGGCGGCGCACGAACTTGCGCCCGCGATAGGTCAGGCTCGGGGCGCAGGCCGACACCGGTTCGTGGCGCAGATGCCGCCGCAGATCGGCGGCCAGCTCGAGCGCGGTGCCGTAGCGGCGGCCGCGTTCCTTGGCGAGCGCCTTCAGCGCGATCCAGTCGAGGTCACCGCGCAGCCTCCGCACCAGCGCACGCACATCGGTGCCGCGAGCGCGGGCGACCGCCGCCGCCTCGTCACCGTGCAGGCCGACGCGCGTGCTCGGATGCGGCGGTTGCTCCTCGCGCAACACGCGCAGCATCTCGACGTGATCGACCTCGCGCAGCCGCCGCGAAGCGAACGGCAACGCTCCGGCAAGCAGCTCGTAGAGGATGACGCCGAGCGCGTAGACGTCGGTGCGGGTATCGACGTCGACGGCATCGGCGGCCTGCTCCGGACTCATGTACTCGGGCGTGCCGAGCAGGCTGCCCTGCCGCGTCTGCAGCGACTGCGCGAGCAGCGGCTCGTGCATCGCCTTGGCGACGCCGAAGTCGATGACCTTCGCCACCGCCGCGCCGTTCTCACGGACGAGCACGTTGCCGGGCTTGAGGTCGCGATGGATGATGCCCTTCTGGTGCGCGTGCTGCACCGCCTCACAGACCTGCAGGAACAGCTCGATGCGCGCCTCGGTGCAGAGGCGGTGCGCGTCGGCGAACTCGATGAGTGGCACGCCCGGCACGTATTCCATGGCGAAGAACGGACGCCCCTCGGCGGTGACGCCGGCGTCGAAGATCGCGGCGATTTGCGGATGGTCCATGCGCGCCAGCGCCTCGCGTTCGGCCTCGAAGCGGCGCAGCACCTCGCCGCTGTCCATGCCGGGCTTGAGCACCTTCAATGCCACCCTGCGCGCCGCCGGTCCGGGCTTCTCGGCGAGGTAGACGACGCCCATGCCGCCGCGTCCCTGTTCGGCGAGCACGCGATACGGCCCGATGCGCGCCGGCAGCGATGGCGGCGCCGACGGCAGTGCGACCTCGTCGAGCAGGCCGATCCGTCGCAGCGTCTGCAGCCGTTCGGCGAGCGCCGACGCCACCTCGGGATGCGCGGCGCCGACGGCATCGGCCCGCGCGGGCTGGCCCGCCTCGAGCGCATGGACGCACTCCGCGAGCAGCCGTTCGAACTCGGTCTGCTGGTCGGGATCGATGCCGTCGGTTGCCATCGCCACGCTCCATCAACCGCCGGGCAGCCGGCTGCCGATCGCCGCCAGCCCGCGGGCGACCAGGTTGCGCACGGCCGCCTCGGTGCGCCGCAGCTGTCGGGCGGCATCGGCGTAGTTCATGCCGAGGATGCGGACCAGACCGATCGCCTCGCGCTGCGACTCCGGCAGCCGCGCGAGGATCGCCTCGAGCTGCGCCAGTTCCTCCCGGGCGATGGCACAACGGCTCGGAGTGGCGGCGGGATCGGGGCGCCCGATCGCGATGTCGGCATCGAGCGAGCACTCCTCGCGACGCTGATCGCGACACAGCCGGCGGTGATAGCGCAGGCGGTCGACGATCTTGTGGGAAGCGCGGCGGAACAGCCAACCGCGGAACGCCTCTTCGCCGCGATACTCGAACTCGGGCAGGTCGAGCAGGGCCTCGCGGCAAATCGACTGCACGAGGTCGCAGGCGGACTCGCGTCCGGACAGAGCGCCGCCGCCGTTGATGCGGACGAAGGCCTCGAGCCGCGGCAGGTTGCGCGCGAACAGCGACTCGAAGGCCTTGCTGTCGCCACCGATGGCGGCGGCGACGGTGTCTCGCGGATCCGGTGCCACGGCTCGAGGCGGCATTGTATCGCCACCGAGCGCTGCGGATCGCGGGCACTGCGGCCACCGTTCGGGCGGCGGACACGGGCATCAGTGGGTGCCGCTCTTCACCTCGAGAAGACTGCCGCTGCTGCGTCGTCTCGTCGGCGGGCGGCTCGATGTCGATTTGCTCAGGCCGTCCGCGCCGCTACTTCGCGGCGGCGCTTGGGACACCGACGCCGTCGCCGACCGCTCACCGTGCTGCCGCGCTGTCGTTGCGTGCGACGAAGCGATGGGCATCCGAGCCATGAGGTTTCAGCAGTTGCTCCATGGCTCAATGCACGGCGCCACCCACCACCGCCGAGGCGCGCAGCGATCCAGCGCCGTCGAATTGCAGCGCCTGGCTCCAGAGCGCGACACCGAGCAGACCGGCAGCATTCGGGACCGCGACGGTGGCCGTCACGATGGCGCCCGGAGCCGGCACGGCGAGCACCAGTGGAAAGGACAGGGCCACGGCACCGAAGACGGGATCGACGACGCCCGGCACGGCGGTCACCCCGTTGGCGAACGTGGCGAGGATGCCGAGCAGTTGCTGCGAGTTGCCCGCGGTGGCCGTGATCGTCGACACGGCGCCGCGCACGAGCCCGTGATCGAGATCCAGGCCGACGAGCGTCGGCACGTTCTGCACGTTCCCCGCCACGGCACCGCCAGGCGGCGTGCCCGTGCCGCCGGACAACGCGCCACGCGCCCACTCGACCAGCGCCGGCGACGGTGCGGTGCAGTCGATGCCGACGGCGCCCGCACCGGTGGAGGAGAACGCCTGCCCCGAGCCACCGGTGACGGTGCAGTCGGCCAGCGACACGCGCGCGGTGCCGCCGCAGCGGACACCTGGTTCGGGGTGGCGCCAGACGCCGTAGTAGTAGTCGGTCGCGTTGCCGCCGCGCAAGGTGCTGCCGGCGGCGAGCAACGTGCCGGCGGTGATCTCGAGGCCCGGCGTCGGCGGGATCACGAAGTAGCCCAAGCCGCTGCCGTCGAGGCCCGTGACGCTGCAGCCGCTCAGTGTGCAGGTGCCACCCGAGACCAGCATGCCTCCGCCGAGACCGCGGCCGCCTTGCACGGTGCATCGCTGCAACACGACCTCGCCGCTCGTGACGACGAGGCTGTTGGGAACACCCGGGCCGAACGAGCAGTCCTCGAAGCCGACCGCGCCGGAGACCATCACCTGCTGACCCGAGAGCGGCACCGGCATGCTCGGCTGCTGGGTCGGCGGGAACTGGAGACCGATGAGGTGTGCCTGCTGACCGGCAGGGATCTGGATCACCGCTTCCCACGGCCCGACCGTCCCGGTCAGCCCCTGGATCGTGGCGGGCCCGATCACGGCGAGTCCCTTCTGCAACGTGAACGGCAGGTAGCTTCCCGGCGCCAGCAGCACGATGTCACCCGCCGCGGCGTTGGCGAACACCTGGTCGAGATTCGCGCCGGCGCCGACCTGCCAGACGGTCTGCGCGAAGGCCGGCGCGATGAGCAGCAAGAGACCCGCGGCGATTCTCATCCGGGCAAGATACGCGAACATGACGATCCGCGCCCGATGCCGGCCAGGTCACGCGATCGCATGTCGCGGCGCGCCCAACGGAGGCCGTTCAGAGGTCGACGAGCGGCAACACCTCGGCCTCGGTGGCGGCCACCGGCAGCCCCGCCTCGAGGCGGCATTCGGCGAACGGCTCACCGTCGCGCAGGATGCGCCCGGACAGCGCGACGACCCCGCCCGTCGACCGGCCGCCCTTGTCCTTGCTACCGGACTCCGCCCGGACGCCGTCGAAGAGGTAGTCCACACCGGCCGCGTGCAGGGTGCTGTTCACGGTCGAGAACGTCTGCGATGCCGAGCCGCGTTGACTCGGCAGCAGCCGCAGCGACTGGGCCGAGACGAACCGCAACGCATGTTCTTCGCGCACATCGACCACGAACGCAGCCGCGGTCAACTTGCCGCTCAGCACGTAGCGCGTCGCGCTGTCGGCGCCGTGGAAGTCGGTACCGCCCTGGGTGCCACCGCGAGCCTCGAGCTCGACCTCGCAGCGCTGGCCGGCGATCTCGGTCCAGCCCGTGATCTTGGCGACGAACCTGGCGCCATCGAACGTCTCGGCGACGTGGGCCTCGGCCCGGTCCTCGAACCGGTGGACGTAGGACAGCCGGTGCGGTGCCGCCAACCAGTTTGCGGCGAACATCTGCGACGCGTCGCCGACGGCCTCGATGGCCGAGAACTCGTGCCTGCTGCCGCCGAGATCGACGACGAGGCGATCGGTCGGTGAGGGCTCGTAGACCGCGCCGAGCTGCGTGATGCGCACGGTGCCGGAGTTCGTGACCTGGCCGACCATGCCCGCGCCGGTCTGGGCGGTGGCGAAGTAGACCGCCTCGGTGACCATCGAGCGCGACTGCATCACGCCCGCCGTGATCAGGCGCGGTCCGACGAGTGCGAGACCGAGCCCGCGGACGTCGTCGTCGACCGCGCCGTCGCCGGCCCCGCAGCCCGGCGCGAAGACCGGCAATGCGAGGAGGAGAGCAGCCGGCAGGCCACGAGGCCGGAGGCGCCCAGCGCCGGTCGGCATCTGACCCTCAGGGGCAGCGGCTTGCCGGCCAACCATTACTTCCGCCCCTTCGGCTTCGGCTGTTCCCAGTGGGTCTCGACCATTTCGGCGGCCCACGCGTCGTAGCGCTTCTGCATCGCGGTCACGCGCTCGGCCTGCGCGCCGGCGAGGTCGTGCTCCTCGCCGATGTCCGCAGCCAGATCGAACAGCAGCGGCGCGCCATCGCCCTGATGTACGAGCTTCCACTGGCCCTCGCGCACGGCCCAGTTCTTCCCCATCCGCCAGAACAGCGCCTCGTGCGGCGGCGCCTTGTTCTCACCGAGCAGGTGCGGGAGCAGATCGACGCCATCGAGCGGGCGTTCGGCAGGTGGCGCGACGCCGGCCACGGCCAGGCTCGTCGCGACGATGTCGAGGGCGATGACGGGCTCGTCGTA
>JAGQRA010000483.1 GCA_020425885.1 Planctomycetota bacterium
CCCGAGGGGGCGACCGAGGTCGCGTGCTGGGCGCACGCGCGACGCAAGTTCGTCGACGCCGAGTCCAAGGATCCGAAGCTGGTAGCGCAGGCGCTCGATCGCATCGGTGTGCTCTACGCCGTCGAACGAGCGGTCAAGGACGCTGCAGCAGCCGAGAAGCGCGAGCCCACGGCGGCGGAGTTCCTCGCTGCGCGACAGCAGCACAGCAAGCCGCAGCTCGAGGCCATCCGCGCCTGGCTCGAGTGGGCCGAAACGCAGGTTCTTCCCAAGAGCCCGGTAGCCGAGGCGATTCGCTACGCGCTCAACCAGTGGCAGGCGCTGACGGTGTACGTCGACGACGGCGAGTTGCACATCGACAACAACCTCGCCGAGCGCTCACTGCGACCGTTCGCCGTCGGTCGGAAGAACTGGCTCTTCTTCCAGACCGAGGGCGGCGGCAAGACCGCCGCGATCCTCGCCAGCTTGTTGCAGACCGCGCGGGCGATCGGGATCAACCCGCAGGACTACTTCCGCGACGTGCTCCTGCGCATCGGCAGTGAGTCCGATGTCGCCAAGCTGACGCCGCACGGGTGGAAGCAGCACTTCGCGCAGGACGTCGCCGACCACCACGAGGACATCCTCTGCCGGTTGCGCGACCACTTCGCCCGGGCGCAGTAGCGCCGGCGATCAGCAACCGACAGGCCACCGGAGCTACTTCGGCGACCTGTGCTTCACGCGACGGTTACCACTCCGGAGCCACCACGAGATCCAGATGTTCCTCGTACCCGGCCAGAAGGTCGCGACAGAAGTCACTCGGGGGCATGCTCTCGTAGATCTCGCCCAACCCTTGTTGTGCATCGGCTGCTCGAAGTGCTGCCAAGAGACCCGGAGCACGCTCCATGAAGAGCCCCAAAAGCGCTTTCACCGACGCCGTGAGGTAGAACCCGTTCCAGACCGCACCCTGCCGCAGCAGCCGAGCCGCTTCCGCCCGGGTGGGCTTCTCGACGAAACGCTGGACTCGCAGGCCGCCATCGACATGCCCAGCGGGGAGGATCCAGCCGTAGTCGGACTCTGCGTCCTCCGGCCTCATGCCAACGAGGACCAGTCGATCCGTTGATCGGGCCACGATTCGTTGGGCGTCCCGGATCGCCCGCACGAGCAGATCTTCGTGCGTGAAGAAGTGATCTGCCGGCAACAGGGTGACATGCGCAGCCGGATCGCGCGTGGCGATCTCCAACAAAGGCAGGAGCACGCCTGCAGCCGTGCCCCGGTTCAACGGCTGAACGATCACGTTGCGGGGATCCGTGCCTTGCAGGTCTCGCTCCCAGTAGGGGCGATGGTTGCTCGCGACAATGGTCACGATGCGTTCGCGCGCCGTGAACTGCTGAGCGCGCTCGAGGGCGTCGCCGAGGAGCGATCGGTCCCCGAACAGTGAGCAGTACTGCTTGGGGACAGGGCCGCCCATGTAGCGCGACGTCAACGGCTCAAGCCGCGAACCGCTTCCACCTGCGAGCACGACGGCCCACTGCCGAGCCTGCGGCGATTCGCTCTCGCCCAGGACACCGTTGGGGGCTCCACCGGAAGTCATGACTTGATGCCTCGCCACCGGGTTCCGTTGGTTCAGTAGCCCCACCCGTCCACGATCTTCGCTTGCAAGATCAGGCGGTGCAGCGCGTGGGAGGACTTGTTCTCTGGATCGAGGTCACATGCCTTGTTGCACCACTCGTCGGCATCGGGCAACGCGCGCCGCTCGAGGTAGATCGTCCCGAGGGCAAGGTAGGCGGTCGTGAGGCGGGCGCGGAGCTCGTCCTGCACCGCTTCCAGGCGCTCAGCCGGGGATGCCGCGGTCGTCGTCTCGTCCCGCTCGACCGGCGGCCGTGGCGCAACGAGGTCGCCAACCTCGCTCCAGACCTTCTCGAGCCGGGAGATCGCACGCTGCAGCCCCCGCTGCTGACGCATGTCTCCGTGAGCCGGCACGTCCAGGTCCTTGACCACCTTCTCGAGCACGCTTCGAACGCTCTTGACGGCCGACGCGATCTCCTCTCCCGTCGCCTCGTGCGCGCTCGGCCGCTTCTGGTCCGCGATCTTCGCCGCCAGCTTCGTTGCATCCCTGGCGGATCTCGTATCCCCGTAGTCGTGGGCGACGGCATGCGCCGCGAGTTGGGCAGAACCCAGGCGACCATCCTCGAAGTCCGTTTGCGCAGCTTGCAGGATCCGCGCCGCGATCTGCTCGCGGGACTGCTGCTCCACTCGCTTCGCCTTCGCGCCCAGCGCCGGATCCAGCTTCGCCGCCTGGCGCGCTTCCGCAATCGCAAAGGCGAACAGGCCAAGATCCTCGCAGACTGCGGCCAGGTCGAGGTGGGCCCCACCGTTGCCTTGATCGATGCGTGCCGCCAACACGTCGTAGACGGAGCGCGGAATGATCTCGGCGCGCGAAAGTTCGCGCATCTCTTCCTTCGGGAACGTCAGCTCCATCCGGAACGTCCCGTCGGTCACGTCGACGACACGTCCGATGAGAACCTCGCCGGTGCGTAGTGTGACGCTCTGGCCGCACAGCGACACCGCCAGAACGAGGATTGCAAGAAGGCAACGGGTCGTGGGCTTCATGGGAGTCTCCTTGGTCAGTGGCATCCGCCGCATCCGGAGAGCACGATCAGCGTGCATGCAAGCAGCAACCAGCGAACGAACGGGGTGATGATTCGATTCATGACGACCGGCAGTGGGAGTCAGGTGGAGTCGCTGGGTGGCTGAGCAACGCCCGTGCCGGTAGCGTGTCAGGCCGGCGCAGCGGCACTCGACTTGCTCCGGCCTCGCCGGGCGTCCGCATTCACCTCGACGCCTGATCCTCCTGTCCCTACCAGCATGCTCGCCTCGGGCCTCGACTACGAACATCGGCGAAGTTGCCTGGCCGCACTGCGACCGAGGACCGGCAACGACCCGCCGCGATGGTGCTGTGGTGTCTCACTCACCAGCTTCTGATGTCCCGATCACCAGAACCTAGCCGAACGAGGGCCCATCGCGGGCGGCGTCCGGCCCGATCGAAGAAGCCTCCGCGCTCCCTGCGCCGCCATCTCCTTATCTGGTCGCTGCTGATCGCACTCGTTCCGATGCTTCTGCTGGCCGGACAGGGATACCACTGCGCACGCCAGGCCGTACTCGACACGGCTGCTGAACGGCTTGCAGAACTCACGGAATCGCGACGGCAGCGCCTCGAGATGTGGCTTTCGGAGCGCCTGGCCGACGCTGCGTTCCTCGCTGCCTGCCCGGCCGTGCGTCACGAGTGCTCGGCTGACTCGCAGACCAGCCAGACGGCACAGGTGACGTCGGCGTTCCTGTCCACGTTCGCTACCAAGTACGGCATGTACGAGGCGATCGGCCTCTACGACCCGGGGTGGCACGAACTAGCGGGTGTGGGAACACGCAGCCACGGCCTTCAGGCATTCGAGCTGTCTGGCATCGTCGAGGCCGTCGGCAGTTCGCCTGGACCTGCCGCGGGACGCGTCCATCGTCACCGAGACGGTCGGCTCGGCATGCACTTCGGCGCCGCCGTTCGGGACGGCGAGCAAGTCACCGGCTACGTCCTTACTGCTCTCGATGAGGAAGTGATGCAGGCCATCTTGAAGGACGGCATGCCCACTTCCACGTACCGCAGCTACCTTGTCGGGCGAGACGGCATCATGCTCACCGAAGCGGAGAGCAGTCTCGCCGGCGCCGGGCTGTCAGAACGGGTCGCTTCCGTCGGGTTCAAGAGGGCGGCGAACGACGAGACCGGTGCTGCTGTCTACCGGGACTCCCGCAACCGAGAGGTTGTTGGGGGCTATGCCGCGATCCATGGAATGGATTGGATCCTGTTGGTGGAGCAGGACGCGCCAGATGCGCTGGCGTGGCTTCCGGAGCTGGGCTGGCGGGCGCTGATCACTTCGCTTCTCGTATCTGCTGCGGTCGTCGCCCTCACGCTGCGGAGTGCGCGCCGCATGACGGCACCGCTGCAGCAGCTGGCGAATGTCGCACGGCAGGTCGCACATGGCGACTGGGAAGCCAGAGTCGGCCCCGTTTCCCAGTACGAGGTCGGCTCTGTCGCCACCGCACTGAACCACATGCTGGACGAGCTGGCCACCGCCCGGCTCCGAGTCGTTCAGAGCGAGACCCTGGCGGCAATGGGTGAGATGAGTTCTGCGGTCGTCCACGAGATGCGGAATCCGCTTTCCTCGATCAAGCTCAACCTGCAGGCGATCCTGAAGAAGCTCTCCGACGACCCGCGCAGCCTGGAACTCGCCGAGATCGCCCAGGCGCAGGTTCTTCGCCTGGAGCGCATGTTCTCCGATCTCCTGTCCTTGAGCCGACCGCTGGCCATGAACTTCGGTGTGCTACCGCTCCAGGACACGCTGGTCGCAGCCCTGGAGGATGTCGCCGAACAAGCTGGCAGCGAACGGTGCAGCCTCCACGTACAGGAACCCGACCCGCACCTCCACGTGAGAATCGATCCTGACCGGATGCGACAGGCGCTGGTCAACCTCCTCCAGAATGCCATCGACGCTGCGGGTCACGGCGGCGAGATCGTAGTCGTTACCCGTCTCGAAGAATCGCGGCGACGCGTTCTCATCGAGGTGGCCGACAACGGCCCCGGGGTCTCGGACGACAACCTCGAACGCCTGTTCCAACCCTTCTTCACGACCCGCGCAGGCGGCACTGGGCTCGGACTCGCCATGGTCCGCAAGATCGTCGAGTACCATGGGGGTCGCGTGACTGCCGCCAACCGCACCGACACGGTGAACAACGAGACCGGCGCCGTCTTCCGAATCGAGCTACCTCATGAGTCAGAGCAAAGCTAGTGCCCTGCGGATCCTCGTCGTCGACGACGATGAGGCACTTGGCCGCTCGCTGCAAATCCAACTCGAAGAGCACGGGCACGCAGTCACCACGTGCATGAACGGGAGGGATGCCCTCCGTCTGGTCGGCGACGGTGGTGCGTTCGACCTCCTGTTCCTCGACCTCCGCCTCCCGGACCAGAGCGGGCTGCGCGTCTTGAAGACGCTTCAGGGTCTCTCGAGCCCACCGGACACTGTCATGATCACTGGTGTCCAGGACATGAAGTCCATGATCGAAGCCATCCAGGTCGGGGCCTTCGATTACGTGCGGAAACCTCTCGCGCTCGAAGATGTGCTGGTGGCTGTCGAGAAGTGCATCCAACGCCGCTCGCGGCGCGGACACTCCGGACGGCGGGACCTCGTCCGCATCGACGTCGAATCCGACCAACCTCACGAGATCGTCGGACAGGACCGCATGATCCTCGATCTGCTCAAGCAGGTGGGCTTGCTCTCTCGCAGCAAGGTCACCGTACTGATCCAGGGCGAAAGCGGGACGGGCAAGGACCTTGTCGCTCGCGCCATCCACAATGCCTCCTCGCCATCACAGCCGTTCATCGCCATCAATTCGGCCGCGATCGTGCCAACTCTGCTCGAGAGCGAGCTGTTCGGGCACGAGAGGGGCGCCTTCACCGGGGCCGACACCCGCAAGATCGGCCGCCTCGAGCAGGCGGGCAACGGCACCGTCTTCCTCGACGAGATCGGCGACATGCCAATGGAGCTGCAGGCCAAGCTCCTGCGCACGCTGCAGGATCGTTGCTTCGAACGCGTCGGTGGCAACCAGAGCATTCCCTTCGAGGCGCGAGTGCTCGCTGCGTCCCATCGCGACCTCGACACGATGGTGGCAGACAAGGAGTTTCGAGAGGATCTGCTGTACCGGCTGTCCGTTGCACGTCTTCAAGTCCCGCCGCTACGCGACCGACCCGGCGATGTTCGTCCGCTCGCAATCCACCTGCTGCACCGCATTCGCAGACGGCTGGAGAGCCCCGTGGTAGCTATCGCCGAGTCGGCACTGCAGACCCTCGAGGGGCATGCTTGGCCTGGAAACGTCCGCGAACTCGAGAACGCACTGACGCGCGCCGTAGCCGTGGCGCGAACCGACGTCATCGAGGCCGTGGACCTACCCGACGTCCACCGCCCCGCGACTCCGAACTCTGCGCCCCATGAGAGTCCGCTGCGGAAGCTGTCGGAGGTCGAGCGGGATCACGTCAAGGCCGTCCTGGATCATCTCGAGTGGAACATCACCAGAAGCGCTCAGGCTCTCGACATCTCCCCAACAACCCTGCGCAAGAAGATCGCCGACTACGGCTTGCGGTAGTCTCCATGTGCCACTGCCAACTGATCCCACCGCTCTCTCCTACCGCGCAATGGTCATGACCCAACCTGCCGACGATCCCGAGCTGGCACTTGCGGCAGCACAAGATCCGTACGAGGGGGTCCCGTTCGATCCCAACTTCTTCTGTACGATTCTACCCGGCCGAGTCGGGGCCTTGTGTCCAGGCGTGTCGAAGCACGTGCCGGTCGTGCTCGTGCACCTGGTCGATGGTTCGGTACTGGATGTATGTCACATCGCTCAGCTTTCGCCTCGCTGGGTCGCAATGGCAGCGTTTCGCAACGCGCCGAGCTGTGAAGAGATGGACCTCCATTTCGTGCCGTATTCTACGATCCATCGCGTGACGCTCTCGGCGAGAAGCGTCGCCGAACGCCAGATCGGCTTCCAAATCGATCACGCTGCGAGCGCGATCAAGCACTTGGAAACCGCAGGTGGCGCGCAAGTCGATCCCGACCAAGGCTCCACGCAATGACGACGCGAACCCGCATGCTTGTCGCCGCGGAGACGCGCTCTGACCGCCATGCCTGGTTGATTCTCGTCACGATCGTTGCACAGCTCGGCGGCCTTGCCCTGGTAGCTGGCTTGTCGGCCACCGCGTGGCTGCTCGCGACCTTGGCAATCGTGGCCGCCTGCGGCCTGGCGCACAACGGATGGAAGCAGCGCACCCGATTCCGCGGAGTCGACAAGGTCATCGTTGCACTGGCGTTCGGTGGGCTCGGCCTCGTTATCGGCCAGTACTGGGTCGCACGCTTCGTTTCGGCGTCGGAGGCCGGAGGCGACGCCGCAACCGCTCCTGCTGCGATGCAACGCCTCCTGGTCATGGCTACTGTGCTTGCTCTTTGTGTACCAGCATGCGCGCTGATGTGCTCGCACGAAGCGTGCAGATCTCGCCGACGAGCGATCGCGGAACTCGTACTCCTGCACTTGCTGATGATGGCTGGGATGTTCGTAGCGTCACGGCTCGCAGCCCAGGAGCTTGGCCTCGTGCCGAGCCCGATCTGGACGTACGCTACTGCCATGTTCGGCATGGGGATCGGAGCTTTCGTCGCGACCGTGGTGTTTCACCGGCGGGTAGTTGAACACGCTCGCCCACATGGCCGGGCCTGATGCAACCTGCGCTTATTGCCTATCTTGCAGCATGCCTACTCACGTATTCCCTTTCGTCCCGATGGCTCCGAAAGCTATCGCTGACGTCTGCCATCTTCTTCTTTTTCGCCGGACTGCCCGCTGGACCTTTCGGCCTGGACCTGTTCGGGACCGAGAGCACGGAAGCTGCCCACCTGCTGGCCAACATCACCCTTGCCCTGGTGTTGTTCGTTGACGCCACACACGCTTCCCCTGAGCACCTGTTGAGGCCGCGGGGCGCCCCGCTGCGCTTGCTCTTGCTCGGCCTTCCGCTGGTTGTCGTAGCGGGGACCGCCGTCGCCTCGTTGCTCCTGCCGGGCTTGTCCCTGTGGCAGGCTGCGGTGCTGGCAGCAGTGGTTGCGCCTACCGACGCGGCCCTGGGGCAACCGATCCTGCAAGACGAGCGCGTCCCCGCTGACATTCGCCACATCCTCAATGTCGAAAGCGGCCTCAATGACGGGCTCAGCGTACCGATTCTGATGGTCCTCCTGTGCGCCGCCCGCACCGATGCTCACCCCGACATGACTGCCTACTGGGTGCGCTTTGGCGCCACCCAGGTGGTTCTGGGACCACTCATCGGGGTCCTTGTCGGTCATGCCGGCGCCAAGCTGCTGGCACGGGACTCCGGAGTCCGCGGCGCCCTGGAGCCGGACAGTCGCATCGGCGTCGCCGCTCTCGCGATCGTGTCCTACGGGCTCGCGGAGGTGCTCCATGGCAACGGGCTGCTTGCATCCTTCGTCGCGGGACTTGCATGCGGGCGGGTCAACCGGAAGGCCCAGCTGACCGCGTTCGCCGACGCGGAAGGCAAGCTCCTGTCGGGCTTGGTGTTCTTCATCGTCGGGGCGCTGCTGCTGCCGCAGGCATGGGA
Organism: Planctomycetota bacterium; assembly: GCA_020425885.1. The sequence continues at coordinate 8,171 of JAGQRA010000483.1, forward strand.
CAGCTTGAGCCCCGCGACGCTTGCCTTCGCCATCGCAGCGCTCACGGTCACCCGGGTTCTGCCCTCCGTCGTGACCCTGCTCTACACGGGCCTGGGACACAAGGCCATCTTGGCGATTGGATGGTTCGGGCCGCGTGGTGTCGCCACAGTCGTGTTCGCCCTTTTCGTCGATCGTCATGCCGAATGGGAGAACCGCAGCGCGGTCTTTGCCGCGGCTATGGCAACAGTCACCTTAAGCATCGTGCTGCACGGCGTGACTGCTGTTCCTGCGGTACGGTGGCTGGCCAGTGATGGGCTGCAACAGTCGCGATGACGAATACCCGGCGTGAATCGCCTCCACCCGATGACCGTCCGCGGTGCGGTCGGTCAGGTACGTGGCGCCAGACTGGACCACTCAGCAGCTCGACGCAGCTTCCCCGCGAAGAATTGGACCGGCAGATGAAAACGAGCTGCCCACGATCGCTCGTCGTGGGTCTCGCACGGAAAGGCCAGGTGCAGGAGGCTTACGCCAAGAAGCAGGCCCCGAGCGATCAGGCCCTTCGCGATTCCGAGAGTTGCCTCGTAGTTGTCCCCGGGCCAGCCGCTGTCGAGATAGATCTTCAGCTGCCTCCGCGAATCCATGGGGTCTGTCCGCACGCGCTCCTGCAAGTCGTCGCGGTAGCCGAAAGTTGCTGACAGACATGCGGCACCCCCGAACACTTCGGGGTGTCGCCACGCCAGGGAGAACGCAGCTACACCTCCGAGGGACGACCCGGCCACCATGGTGTGCGCAGGATCCCGCAGCGTGCGAAGGTCATCGTCTACGTGCGGCTTCAGCTCTCCCGCGATGGCATCGCCGAACCGCTCGAAGCCGCCCTGGGTGTACTCCTTCTCGCGGTCCCGCGCACGAATGCCGATCACGATGACCTGATCGATCAGGCACATCGAGTTGAGCAGCACAAGGGTCCGATCGACGTGCCAGGCATTCCCAAGATAGGCTTCCTCGTCGAAGAACAGGTTGGCCCCGTCCAGCATGTAGAGGACCGGGTACCGCTTCAGGGTATTCTCGGAGTAGCCGGCCGGAAGGTAGGCGCGAAACTCGTGAGCGCGGCCGAGCGCCGCCGACAAGACCTCGCGGTTGCCCGAGAGCGAGCCTGCGGAATCTCCGCGGAAGTACGGATAGGACTCCTGTGGGGCTTCATGACTCAGAATGGCCAAGCGGTTTGCGCCGCAAGCCCAGTGCAATCCTGACGCAGTTCGGAGGCACGGCTTGAAGTCCAGATAGGGTCGTTCGGACTCAACCGGGAAGTCGAAGGTCTCCCGTCCGGGATCCACGTATCCTGGAGGAACGTCACGATCCCAGTCGTCCTCAGTGCGGAGGACGATGGCGCCAGCGTCGAGAGGATACCGGACGCGGATTACTCCTCGGTACTTCACGTCGACCCTACAGGTAGGCCTGTGCTGCATAGTGCAGCGCGACGCGGTGGGTATGGAAGTAGGATCCGTTGAGGGCGATGCAGCTCTTCATGATCTGAGCCCAGGCATGCTTGTCCTGCTGGTAGCACGGCAAGATCGCTGCATCCAGCTTCTCGTAGATCTCGCCCGCATCCGCGGCATCGCCGCGAGGTTTGCCCCCAGCTCCCAGGGACCACCCGGTCACTCCCTCCACGTGCCCTTCGATCCACCAGCCATCGAGCACGCTGAGGCTCGGCACGCCGTTGACTGCCGCCTTCATTCCGGAGGTGCCCGAAGCCTCCAGCGGCGGAGTCGGCGTATTCAGCCAAAGGTCGACGCCAGCCGTGAGCTGGCGTGCCAGGTCCATGTCCTGGTCAGCCAAGAACACGATCCGAAGCCAGTCCGTTTCGCGCTGGGCTTCTCGGATGAGCCGTTCGATCGCGTGCTTGCCGTCTTCGTCGTTGGGGTGCGCCTTTCCTGCGAAGATCACTTGGAGGCCGCCGTGGCGAGCTGCTACCGCCTCCAACGCCGCTCGGTCCTCGAACAACAGCGTCGGACGTTTGTACCTGGTGGCCCGCCGCGCGAAACCCACCGTGAAGCGCTCGGGGAGTAGCTGCACGTTGGACCTCCGCTTGATCTCCGAGATCAGCAGGCCCTTCGACTGTGCATGCGCCTCCAGGATCTGCTCGTCCGGGATCTGCCGAGCACGTCGCAGCCACGACGGATCCTGCTCCCAGCGTGGGATCCAGCGGTCGAAGACCTGACGCAGACTCTCGGAGACCCACGTGCGGGCATGAACGCCGTTGGTGACCACCTCGATGCGGTAGCCCGGGAACATCTCGCTGGAGACCTCCCCGTGTCGCTCCGCCACACCGTTGACGAACTTGCTGAGGTTGAGGCCCAGCAGAGTCATGTTGAGCTCG
>JAGQRA010000484.1 GCA_020425885.1 Planctomycetota bacterium
GCCCCGACCATCGACCTGGACGGCAACGTGGCTTTCCGCACCAAGCTCGCCGGCGCGGGCGTCGGCGCGAACAACAACTACGCCTACCTCGTCGGTCGCGCCGGCGGCGACCTCCAGGTCGCGGTGCGCAAGGGCGATCCGGCGCCGAGTTGCCCGGGCAACACGCTCGCTCTCGATTGGGCCTGGCCGCGGCTGAGTTCGCTCGGCGGCGTCATGTTCTTCCCGAGCACGATCTCTCCGTCCGGCGACACGGCGCTGTTCTGGGGGCCGAACGGCAGCGGCCTGCTCGCGCGCACGGGTTACCCGGTGCCTTTCCTCGGCGGCGTGAACTGGGCCGGTTTCAATCTCCTCAACGGCTCCTACACACGCCTGCAGATCAACGAACAAGGGAAGGTGCTGTTCACGGCAGCGCTCGCCGGCGCCGGCGTCGGCAGCGGCAATGACGCCATCCTGGTCACCGGGGCGTCGGGCAGCCTGCAGTCGGTCGTGCGCGAAGGCGACATCCATCCCTCCGGCGGGATCGTCGAACGCGTCGGCACCGGCCTCATCGGCAGCACCGATTGGCTGAACGGTCTGGGCCAGATGAACTCCTCGGGCCAGGTCCTGCACGACCTGAAGTTCGTCAACGGCCTCAACGGCATCACCGCCAGCAACGATCGCGCGCTCGCGGTCTGGACCAGCGGCATCGATACCCTCATCGCCCGCGAAGGGGACGCGGCGCCGGGTCTGCCCGCGGGCGTCGTCTTCGCCGATCCGCCTGGCGGCCTCTTCTATGAGACCACTGCCAGCAGCTTCAACAACCAGGGCAATGTGGCGTTCATGGCGCAGCTGGCCGGAACGGGTGTGACCACGGCCAACGACACCGCCATCTACCTCGGCGGCGTCGGTGGTCTGACCCTGGTCGCGCGCAAAGGCGACGCGGTGCCGGGTCTGCCGGGCATCACCTACCTCAGGCTGCAGGGCAGCACGACCGTCGCGACCAACAACTACGGACAGGTCGCGTTCCTCTGCAAGGTCACCGGCGCCGGTGTGACCACGGCCAACGACACCGCCTTGTTGGCCGGCGCTCCCGGCAGCTTGTCCGTGATCGCGCGCGAAGGGGACGCCGTGCCCGGTGTGGCTGCCAGCTATGGACAACTCGAGGCCGATCGTCCCTATCTGACCGATCGCGGCAGCGTGCTGTTCTACAACACCACCTCCGGCGGCTCCTACTTCTTCGGCTACACGCCGATTCACGGCGTGCGCCCGGTGCTCGCGCCGGGCGATACCGTCGGCGCGGTGACCTGGGCCTTCAACGGCATCCAGCTGCTCGGTTCGTCGAGCAGCAGCGACGGCACGCCGGGCTGGTTCAACAGCCACGGCGACTTCGCGATGCGCCTGCAGGCCGGCTTCAGCGGGCCGGTGGCGATCGTGCGCGGCCACCTGGGTTCGTTCGTCGCAACCCCAAGTTCGATCGCGGCCACCGGTGGCATCCAGAACTGGAACGTCGACGCCGGCGTCGCCAACGCGGGCCAGTTCTATGTGGTCACGGGCTCGTCCAGCGGCACTCGTCCTGGTTTCGCGCTGCCAGGACTGAACGTCCCGGCGAACTACGACTGGTGGCTGCAGGGCACCTTGGGCGGAGCCGGCGGCTCCATGTTCAACAACTCGATCGGCTCTCTCGATGGGCAAGGACGTGCCACGGCTGCCCTCAACTTCCCGAACTTCCCGGGTCTGGCAGGCCTGTCGCTGCACCATTGCGTGGTGCTGGTCACCTTGCCGACGCTGTATTTCGCGAGTGAGCCGACCGATCTGTTGATCTACTGATCGGCCGCGTTGTTGCGCCTGCGGCAACGTTCGGGTTCGCGCCGAAGGTCGCCGAGTTCCTCGCGCCGGCGCCCTACTGGTTGCCCATGACGCCGTGGCCGCCGTTCGAGGTCGCGATGCCGAGCGCGTTGGCCGACGGGTCGGCGACCAGGGCCTGATTGAAGAAGCTCAGGCCCAGGGCGTAGATGTTGTTCGGGATGTTGTACTGCAGGTTGGTTGCGCCCGACGTGTTCGTGAACAGGATGCGGGTGTCGATCGGACCGACGAGCAGGGAGCAGCCCGCCGCGCCGTAGGCACCGAGATCGAGCGGCAGGGCGTGGCCCGAGTACCAGCTCGACGAGAAGCCGATCTCCATCAGCGCGATCGACGACGGGACCGCCTGCGCGACGCGCACGCGGAACTGGTTGCCGATCTGCGGCGTGTCGTTGCTGTAGAGCACGGGCACCGCGGTGTGGGTTTGCTCGACGAGGCCCATCACCATGCCGAAGGTGCGCAGCGGGCTCTGATTCGCGACCGTCGCCGTGGCCGGCGTTCCGACCAGGCTCATCGTGCCGCTCACGTTGTCGAGCGGATAGCCGTAGATGCCGCTGCCGGCGCTGTTGCCGTAGACGAACACCTCGATCAGGAGGTTGCGTCCGGTCTGCCGCGTCCACGGGAACGCGGTCTGGAACGGGATCGTCGCCACCATCTCGGTGAAGCTCCCCGCGCCGGTCGGCGACTGGTCCGGGAACGTGAAGTAGGAGCGCGGCAGCACGGTCAGCGGAGCCCCGGCGTCCCAGTTGTTGGCGAAGGTCGCGTCGAGCGTCGTCTGCCACCGCGTCGTGTAGCCCACGCGGATCTCGATGTCGACCGTGAAGCCGTGCGCGATCGACCCGGTGTGCGGCTGACGCAACGACAGCGCGCCGATCGCCATGGCGCTCGGAACGTCCGACCCGAGGAAGGCCTGCATGTAGTGGTTCGGCGTCCAGCCGAACGGGATCGCGTTGCCCGAGCCCCAGGCACTGTTGGCGATGACGGGGGCGATGTGCGTGGCACCGAGCCCGATGCCGGTGCCCGGGCAACCGGCGCCGAACGGCGCATAGGTCGCGTTCACCTGGGCAGTGCTGAAGCAGGTGCAGAGCGCGGCGAAGA
>JAGQRA010000485.1 GCA_020425885.1 Planctomycetota bacterium
CGCAGCTGCGATCGGCGCCTCGCCGAACAGCTCGTCGTCGTCGTCGAACACGGCCGCCGCGGGTGCCGCCGCGCTGACTGCGGACGCCGCCGGCTGGCCCGCCGAGAAGATCATCACGGTCTTGCCGATCTGCAGCTGATCACCTGGGCGCACCAGGCGCCGTGCGACCGGCTTGCCGTTCAGCAAGGTGCCGTTGCTGCTGTTGAGGTCCTCGATCTCGACGACGCCGCCTTCGACCACGAAGCGCGCGTGCCGGCGCGAAGCCTTGCTGTCGTCGATCACGAGATCGCAGCCGGATCCGCGGCCGACGATGAAGTCATCGTGCAAGGGGATGGAACGGCCGTCGGGCAGCGAAAGGTATCCGGTCAATCTGCGACCTGCTTGAACGTCGTACGAAGGGTGCGGGGACTTGGCGCGGACCGAAGGATAGCATCGCCACCCCATGTCGACCGCCATCTCGGTGCAGCAACTGTGCGTTCGATTCCGCGGCCGCGGACCGAGCGGCGAGGTGGTGGCGCTGCAGCCGCTCGATCTCGAGATCGAGCGCGGCCGGATCACGGGTATCCTCGGCCCCAACGGCTCGGGCAAGACGACCCTGCTGCGTGTCCTCGCCGGCCTGCTGCGCCCGACCTCGGGGACGGCGACGGTGGCCGGATTGGCGCCGGGCGACCCCGCCCTGCAACGTCGACTCGCGTTCCAGCCCGCCGGCTCACTGCCGCTCGGCGTGCTGTCGGCACGCGAATACCTGGCCTGGGTCGGCGCCCGGCTCGGCCTCGACAACCGCGACTCCGACGCTCGCGCGGCGCGATGGCTCGAGCGCCTGGATCTGGCCGACACGGGGCGGCGCTGGCTGCGGACTTTCAGCACCGGCATGGAGAAGCGCCTCGCACTCGCGGCGGCACTGCTCGGAGATCCGGAGATCCTGCTGCTCGACGAACCGACGTCCGGCCTCGACCCTTTCGGCAGCGAGGCCGTGATCGCGATCCTGCGCGAACGCGCGGCCGCCGGCACCACCGTGGTGATGGCATCGCATCACCTGCTCGAGGTCGAGGAGCTGTGCAACGAGGTGCTCGTGCTCTATCGCGGCGCGGTGCGCGCGCGGGGTTCGCTGGCCGACCTGCTCGGCACCGACGCCCGCTCGCTCGTCGTGCGCGGACTCGATGACGCGGCCATGAATCGGCTCGCCGGCACGGCGACGGAGCTCGGCGGCGAGGTCGTGCGCACCGATCGCGAACGCGAACACGTATTCGCCTTGTTCCGCAGGTTGGCGGGAGCGTCCCGCGGGGGCAGTGGAACGGCAGGATCGTGACGCCCTTCGCCACCACAGCCTTCGGCACCAGAGGCACATTCGCCATGACGCTGCGCCGCTGCCTTCGCATGGCCGCGCTGCCGACCCTGCTGGCCGGCCTCGTCAGCCATGGTCTGGCGCGGTGGCAGGCGCCGTCCTTCGTCGACGGCACCGCCACACCGGGAGCCGCTTCGCCTTGGCTCGAGCTGGCGATGCTGGTGGTCGCCGCCTGCGTCGTCGCGACCGCCATCGCGTTCTGGCCGACCTTCTCGACCGGCCGAACCGGACGCGACATCGTCGCGCGGCTCGAGCGCGACCCATGGCAGGGCTGCGCCGCCGTCGGCGCCGCCGCGCTCGCGGCCCAGTTCATCCTGACCCTGCCATTGGCCACGGCCTTCGCGCGCGGCCTCGGCGCGCCGACCACGGTCAGGGCCCACCTCGCCGTGGCGCCACCGCCGAGCCCGCAGCTCGGACCGGAAGCGCGACAGCTGCGCTTCGAGCTGCCGGCCGCGGTCGAGGCCATCGCGATCGAACTGCGTCCGCTGGCGGCGCCACCGGTTGGCCAACTCCGGCCCAGTCGCGTCCTGGTCGCGGCCGATGGCGAGCCGCTGATGGCGACCGCGGCCGCCTTCGACCAGTCCGGCCAGATGGCGCGCATCGACTTCCGGCCGCGACCGATCCGGACCCTGACCTTCTCGTTCGAAGAGGGCAGCGTGCCGCTGTTCTTCCCGGCCGGCAGCGTCATCGTGGTGGCGAGCGCCGAACACGGCCTGCTCGCCAACGGGATCTGGGCGGCCCTGATCGCACTGATCCCGACCTTCGTCGCACTCGCGATCGCCTGCCTGTGCGGCGCTGCGGCGGCGCTGCCCGTGGTCGCGACCACGGCCCTCGTCGTCCTGTTCGTGCTGACGATCGGCGGCGTCGGCCCGGGTTCGACCGCTCTGCTGCGGTTGCTGCGGGGCCAGTGGATTGCCGGCGTCGACGTTTTCGCGGCATCGATCCCTTCCCTCGCCGCCGGGGTCGCTGCCATGATCGGCAGCATGCCACTGCGAAGGAATCAGCGCGCGTGACCGGACGGCTCGCCGTGGCGATCGTCGGAGCCGGGTGCTTCGCCGGTGCCTTCACGCTCGCGCCGCCGACCGCGCACAACCTGCGCGAACCGATCCACTGGCTGGTGCGCCCGGCCGTGCTGCCGTTCGCCTGGCGCGATCTGCAGGACGCCTTCCGCAGCGGAGACCCCGGCGAAGCGCTGGCCAGGGCGCAGCGGATCCTGCAGCTGCTGCCGGCCTGGACCGATGGCCAGATCGTGTTCTCGTACCGATTCGCGACCGAGGGTGCGACCGCTTCGGAGGCGCCTGCGGACCGCGCCGCGGCCGCCTGGCGACGCCTGCAGATCGCGCTGGCGTGGCTCGAATCGACGCGCAGAACCGCCGGCCGACGCGAGGTCGAACTGCTGCAGGCGATGGCGATGTTGCCCGAGATCGCACTCGCCCGGGAACCCGGCCTCGAGCCTTTCCTGCGCCGCGCCGGCGGCGCCTCGGCGATGGCCAACCGCTACCTCGAAGAGGCCGAGCGCATCTCCGACAGCCCGACGATTCGCGAACAGCGCACCTTCCTGACCCCGACGCTGGCGGCCGGCCACCTCGCCACCGGCGACCGCATCGGCGCGATCGCCGTGCTCGACAACGGAATCGCGCGCAGCACCGACGTGGCCGACCGCGAACTGGCCACCGAGTGGGCCGCGCTGCTGACGCTCGTCGTGCGCCACCTGCGCGGCGAAGAGATCGACCTGACCGCTGTCAGGGCCGATAGTCGAATGACCCCCCTACTGCCGTATCTGCACTGACCCGCGACGATGTTCGACCAGATCCAGGAGTGGCTGCTGCTGTACCCGTACCTGGGTGCCGCGATGCTGTTCCTGCTGTGCGGTCTCGGGCTGCCGCTGCCGGAGGAGATCGTCCTGCTGGCGGCCGGATACGCCTGTGCCAAACTGCCGAACAACACCACCCTGGCCTTGATGATGGCGTGGTGCGCCGGCGCCATCCTGGCCGGAGACCTGTTGCCGTTCGTCGCCGGCCGCGTCTTCGGCACCCGGCTGCTGCGCGTCCGCTGGATGCGGATCCTCGTCACCAAGCAGCGGTTGGCGATGTTCGACCGCTGGTTCCGTCGCCGCGGTGACATGGTCATCCTGATCGCCCGCTTCATCGCCGGCCTGCGCATGGTGGCGTTCTTCACCGCCGGCGCGATGAAGATGCCCTGGCGCCGCTTCCTGCTGCTCGACGGGCTCGGCATCGTGCTGATCGTGCCGCTGCTGGTCTGGCTCGGCTTCACCAGCCAGGGTTTCATCGACGAGATGATCGAGAACGTGCAACGCGTCGAACGCGGCATCCTCTGGGCCGTGGTCGGCGGCACGATCGTCATCGTGCTCTGGTTGTGGGTCTGGCG
>JAGQRA010000486.1 GCA_020425885.1 Planctomycetota bacterium
CGGCGAACGTGACCTTGCTGCACAGCTCGCCGATCTCGGTTCGCGAACAGATCCTGCAGGCCGACCTCGTCATCGGCGCCGTGCTCGTGCAGGGTGCGCGGGCGCCGCGCCTGGTCAAGCGTTCCGACCTCAAGGACATGAAGGACGGCGCCGTCATCGTCGATGTCGCCGTCGATCAGGGCGGCTGCATCGAGACCTGCAAGCCGACGACGCATGCCGATCCGACCTTCGTCGTCGATGGCGTGCTGCACTACTGCGTCGCCAACATGCCGGGCGCGGTGCCGCGGACGTCGACGTTCGGGCTGACCAACGCCACCGGTCCGTGGGCCAAGAGGTTGGCGGCGATGGGGGCGGCGGCGGCGGCCAAGGATCCCGTGCTCGGCACCGCGGCCAACGTGCTCGGCGGCGCCTGCACGCACCAGGGCGTCGCCGACGCCTTCGACCTCGAGTATCGGGCCCCGGGCAGCGTGTTGTGATCACGGGACCGGTGACCGCGGATGTCGCCGCAGGCCCGGACTGGCTCGACGCGATCTGGCTCGGGTTGGTCGAGGGCATCACCGAGTTCCTGCCGGTCTCGAGCACCGGGCATCTCATCGTCGCCGAACGCGGGCTCGATCTGCACGCCGGCGAGGCCAACAACGTCTTCGCCATCGGCATCCAGATCGGCGCCATCACGGCCGTCCTCGTGCTCTACTGGCGGCGGCTGCTCGCGGCCTCGAAGAACGTCTTCCGGCGCCGGCCCGGCGAGCACAATCTGCTGTGGCAGATCGCGGTCGCGGCGATGCCGGCCATCGTCGTCGGCCTGCTCGCCGACGATTGGATCGACAGCAACCTGTTCAGCCCGAGCGTCGTCGCCGCGACCATGGTGATCGGCGGTGTGTTGCTGCTGCTGCTCGAGCGCATGCTGCAGCATCGCGGCGACGGCCGCGCCGACCTGGCCACGATGCCGTACGTGACCGCGGTCGGGATCGGCCTGTTCCAATGCCTGGCGCTGGTGCCGGGCACGAGTCGTTCGGGCGCGACGATCGCCGGCGCCATGTTGCTCGGCATGTCGCGCACGGCAGCGGCCGAGTTCTCGTTCCTGGTCGGGCTGCCGATCCTCTACGGCGCGGCCTGCTACAAGCTCCTCGGCCATGCCGAGCTGCTCGCTGGCGACGCACTGCTGCCGTTCGTGATCGGCACCGTGGTCTCGTTCGTGAGCGCGCTGGCCGTGATCCGACCGTTCGTCCGGTTCCTGCAGCGCCACACGTTCGCGCCGTTTGCCTGGTATCGCATCGTCGCCGGCTCCGGGCTCGCCGTGCTGTGTTGGAGCGGCTACTTCGCGGAGTGATGCAACCGCCGGCCGGGCGGCGGTGCTATGAACGGCGGTAGCCGAGGTTGCGGATCACGAGCAGGATCTCGCTCCAGCTCGGGAACGGCCGGCTGTGCTCCTGCTTGAAGCGATCGATCGCGGCGATGAACTCGAGCACCTCGGCGTCGACCTCGGCGAGCGCCGGTGCGCTGCGAGGTGGTTCCTTGCCGGTAACGGTCTTGGGCTTGGGCTTGGTCCCCGGACGGGTTGGGGTCGCGGCCTTGGCGGCCGGCTTGGCCGCAGCCTTACGGGTCGGAGCCCGCCGCGTCGCGGTCTTGCGCGCCGCCGGTCCCGTCGCGGTCTTGCGCGCGGGGTGCCTGGCCTTGGTGGCGCGCGTCTTCTTCTTGGTCGAGGTCGCCATGGCGAAGGTCATCGACCATCGGCAAACATCGCCTTGATCGCTGCCGGGAACGGCGGCCTCAGGATCCCGTGATCGGTGACCAGGGCGGTGACCAACTCGGCCGGAGTGCGATCGAATGCCGGGTTGCGGGCAGCCACACCTCGCGGCGCCACGGCGGTGCCGGCCAGCGCCGTGACCTCGATGGCATCGCGTTCTTCGATCGGAATCGCGCTCCCATCCGGCAGCGACGGGTCGAACGTGGACCGCGGCGCAACGACGTAGAACGGGACCGCGTGGGCCTTGCAGGCCAGGGCCAGGCCGTAGGTGCCGACCTTGTTGGCGACATCACCGTTCGCAGCGATGCGATCGGCGCCGACGATCGCCATCTGGACCTCGCCGCGCGCGATCAGGCCCGCCGCTGCGCTGTCGCAGAGGACGGCGACCGGAATGCCGGCGGCCTGCAGCTCGAGCGCCGTCAGGCGCGCACCCTGCAGCAGCGGGCGGGTCTCGTCGGCGAGCACGGAGAAACGGGTCCCTCTTTCCCAGGCAGTGAACAGCACGGACAACGCCGTGCCATTGCCGGCGGTCGCCAGTCGGCCGGCATTGCAATGCGTGATCACGGTGGCGCCCTCGGGAACGAGGGCGGCGCCATGTTCACCCATGCGGCGGCACGCCTGCTCGTCCTCGGCCTGGATCGCGCGCGCCTCGGCCAACAACGACTCGAGGCCAGGATCAGCCGCGGTGGCGGCGACGCAGCGGTCGAGGGCCCAGCGCAGATTGACCGCGGTCGGCCGGACCTGGGCCAAGGCGTCGGCCTGGTCGCGGATCACGGCGCCGAGGTCAGCACCCGGCGTCGCCCGTTCGCGCACCGCGAGCACCAGGGCGTAGGCGGCGGCGACGCCGATCGCCGGGGCGCCGCGGACGCAGAGCCGGCGGATGGCGTCGACGACGCCGGCGCTGGTATCGAGCCGCAACACGACGATGTCGTGCGGCAGACGGGCCTGATCGAGCAACAGCAACACGCCGTCGACGTCGCCTTCCCAGGCGACCGTCCGTGGCAGCGGGGCGATCTCGGCCGGGGTCATGGTCAGCAGCCGAAGCGCTCGCGCACCGCGCGGTCCTTGGCGAGGGTCTTGTCGCGATCGGCCTCGCGCATCGCGTCGAGCCGCGCAGCGAGGTCCGAGTCGCTCAGCGCCAGGATGCGGACCGCCATCAGTGCCGCGTTCTTGGCGGCGGCGCTGCCGATGCCGGTCGCCGCCACCGGGATCCCGGGCGGCATCATCACGGTCGACCACAGCGCGTCTTCACCGCGCATCGGTCCCGCGTCGACCGGCACCCCGAGCACCGGCAGGTTCGAGTGCGCGGCCAACGCGCCGGCGAGGTGCGCGGCCATACCGGCGACGCCGATCAGCACGCGGATGCCGTTGTCACGCGCCTTCTGCGCGAAGCCGCAGGCTTCGTCGGGAGTACGGTGCGCGCTGAGGATGCGGACGTGGAAGCCGACGCCGAGCTGTTCGAGCGTCGCGAATGCGCCCTCGAGAGCAGGCAGGTCCGAGTCGGAGCCGAGCAGGAAGGCGATGGGGCGGGAGGTGTCGTTCATGAGAAGGAATCAGGCGCCGCACAGGCGGCGTTGGATGTCGGCGTAGGTCGCGGCCGTCTTGGCGATGATGTCGGCCGGCAGCGCCGGCGGTGGGGGGGTCTTGTTCCACGAAGTCGTGAGCAGCCAATCGCGCAGGTACTGCTTGTCGAACGAGGTCGGCTTGCCGCCGGGATGGACCTCGTCGGCCGCCAAGAAGCGGCTCGTATCGAGCGTCAGACTCTCGTCGATGAGGACCAGATCACCTTCGAGGAGGCCGAATTCGAACTTGGTGTCGGCGATGACGATGCCGCGCTCGCGGGCATACTCGCGGCCGGCGCGGTAGAGCGCCAGCGCCGCGTCGCGGGCCTTCACGGCGATGTCGCGGCCGACCAGTTCGACCGTGCGCTCGAACGAGATCGGCTCGTCGTGTCCGGTCTCGGCCTTGGTCGATGGGGTCAGGATCGGCGGATCGATCTCGCTGGCGTGGAGCATGCCGGCCGGCAGCTGAACGCCGCTGACGGCGCCGTGGCGCTGGTAGTCCGCCCAGCCCGAGCCGGTCAGATAGCCGCGGACGACCCACTCGACCGGCAACGGCTCGCAGCGGCGGCATCGCATCGTCCGACCGCGCAGCAGCTCGCAATACTCGGGCGGCACGTCGCTCCAGCTGTCGACATCGCACGACAACAGGTGGTTGCGGCAGACCTCGCCGAGCTTCTGGAACCAGAACGCGGAGGTCTCGGTCAACACCCGGCCCTTGCCGGGGATGCCCTCGTCCATGACGACGTCGAAGGCGGAGATGCGGTCGCTGGCGACCAGCAGCAGATCGGTTCCGAGCTGGAAGATCTCACGCACCTTGCCGCGACCGAGCCTGGTGGCGAAGGGGAGATCGACGGCGAGTACGACTTCGTTCACGGCCGCGATTATGCCGAGGCGGGCGCGCTGGAACAGCCAGGAACGCCACTCTTCGCCGCCGCAACCCTACTGCTGCAGCCAGCTGCCGCTACTGCGGCAGCCCGCTGCCGCTACTGCGGCAGCTGACGCACGCCGATGCCGAGGTTCAACTCGATGCTGCCGGTGTTGAACACGTACGGATCGTCGTCGACGAAGATCAGGGTCTTGTAATCGCGCGAGATAGCTGCGTGCCACACCTCACCGGAGTCGGCGATCACGATCCTCATGCCGCCGCTCTGATCGGCGGCGTGCGTCGCGGTGCCGAAGTAGCCGAAGTCGATGCCCTGGTTGCCCGTCGCGTCGAGTCGGAACGGGCTGGTCCAGACGCCTGCCGGTCCCTCGACGGCGTCACCGATGGTCACCACACCGACGAAGGCATCCGAGCCAGGGTCGGCCGGATTGACGAAGGTGGTGTAGCCGCCGACGAGGAAGGTGCCGTCGACCTCGGCGAGCGCGGCGGGGGCGGTGGCGGGATCGAACTTGCGCAGCAGGAACGCGAGGCCGGCCTCACCATCGCCTTCGTCGGCGTCGAGACCGATCACGAGCTCCGTCCCGGCGGCGGCGTGGAAACCGCGGCTGTCGGCGGTCTGGCTGCCGGTCTGATAGCTCAGGGTCAGGTCGCAGCTGCCATCCCCGGTACCGTTCTGCAGCACGTTCGTGATCGTGCCGCCGAAGACCGCGGTGACGCCGTTCTGCAGGCCTGAGCCATCGTCGACGATCGCCCGCTGTGTTCCCGGCGCCCCGGCAGCGACCGCGACGTTGCCCCAGCAGGCGCGCGCGACGTTGTCCGGCGATTGGATCGACTGGCCGAAGATGACGTGCATCGAGGCCAGGTGCCATTCGCCCTCCAGTTCGACCGCGCCCGGGATGACCTCGGTGGCGACGAACAGCCCGATCGACGGCGACGAGATGGTCGAGACGCGATCGGTGAAGAACAGGCCGCCGTCGTTGGCCACGTGATCGTAGGCACCGCGGAACACGACCGAGGGTTCGCGCGCGTTGCCGGTGATGTAGAGCGCCAGCTCGCCGGCGTTGGTCAGGGCGTAGGTGTCGGTGCCGACCGCATGCCCGACGAGCGACAGCGAGTAGGTGCTGTCGATGGCGAAGCTCATGAGGCCGCGATCGGTGACCACGCGCGCGGGATCGATCGGCAGCTCGTCGAAGCCGGCCAGGCTGCGGAAGCCGAAGACATGGTGGTTGGTCGCGATCTGGACTTCACTCTCCGGCCGCGTCTCGCTACCGCCCTTGGCACAGGCGGCCAGGACGACTGCGAGCACCGGCAAAGAACGACTTCGGGTTGGGGTCGGCAAGGCGGCGACAGTCTAGCAAGGTGGCCGGCACTTGCAGTCGGGATGCATACCGGGGTCGGACCAGCGGCCGCCCGATGCTTGCAAAGGGCCATGACATCGGGCTTAGTGTCCGCACATGCGGACAGCACGGGTCGGACTCCAGGTGTCGTTCGTATTGCTGGCTTCGGGGTGTGCCACCGACCCGGCCTTCGGCGGCCCGCTGCCGGTTCGCAACGGTCATCCGGCTCAGCTGCTGGTGATGCATATGCCGGCCGCCAGCGCCGCCGTCCTGCCCGCCGGCGAACACGAGGAGCGGCTGTCGGCGGCCTACACCAGCCTGTTCCTGAGCGGCGCCGCGAACGGCAACTCATTCGTCATGGACGGCGAGTACCTGCGGCTACGACCGGCGCTGCGGGTGGGCCTCGGCAGCGGCCTCGAGGCCGGAATCGCCGTTCCTTTCGCGCACGTCTCCGGCGGCTTCCTCGATGCGTTCGTCATCGGCTATCACCGCACGTTCGGCTTCCCGGATCAGAATCGTGACACCGTGGCCC
>JAGQRA010000487.1 GCA_020425885.1 Planctomycetota bacterium
GAACCGACCGAGCCACAGCCGGCGCAGGTGCATGTCGCCGCGAGCCCGTGCGCCGACAACCTGCCGCCCGACTATCCGGCGCGCGAGCGCGCGCTGAGTCTCGAGGGCGAGGTCACGGTCGGTGCCACGATCGATCGCTCCGGGATCGTCATCGCGGTGCGCCTCATCGCGTCCTCGGCCCACGCGGGGTTCGATCGCGCCGCGCTGGCGGCGGTGCGCACGTGGCGGTTCGAGCCGGCGACGGTGGATGGCGTGCCGGTCGCGGAAGAGATGCCGGTCACGATCGAGTTCCGCCTGCTCGACCGGAAGTAGCGCCGCGCGTGCGGCTCCCGGCGTTCGCCTCGTCAGCGCACACCGAGTTCGTCGAGCATCGCATCGAGTCGCTCGTACATGCGTTGCCAGCGCCAATGCTCGCGAACCCACTCGCCCGCGGCCCGGCCGACCTCGCGACTGCGGCCGGGATCGGCGAACAGCTCGGCGGTGGCGCGGATCGTGGCCTCGGCGCCATCGGCGACCAACAGGGCGCCGGGCGGCACCGCGCCGAGTCCCTGCGATGCCTGCGGTGAGGCGACCACGGGCAGCGACATGCTCATCGCCTCGAGCACCTTGTTCTGCACGCCGCGGGCCAGTCGCAGCGGGGCGATGGCGACCGTTGCCTTGTCGAACCACGGTTGCGTCTTCTCGACCCTGCCGGTCACGGTGATCCCGGGGCGGTCGCCGAGGGCGCGCACCTTGGGCGTGGGCTTGCTGCCGACGATCAGCAGCCGGGCCTCGGGAAACTGCCGCCGCAGCACGGGCCAGCATTCCTCGGCGAACCAGCAGACGCCGTCGATGTTGGGCTCGTAGTCCATGACCCCGGTGAAGATCGCGGTCTGCGGATGGCGGTCGGCGTCGCCGCCGCTGGCGAAGCCCTCGACGTCGACGCCGTTGGGCAGGACCGCCGGCGAGACGCCGGGGATGAGATGTTCGAACAGCTCCTTCTCGACTTCGCTGACGACGAGCGATCGCGAGAACGTGCGGGCGACCCGGTCTTCGAAGGCGAGCAGGCGTCGCGCCTCGCGGCCGTAGATCCAGCGGCCGAGCGGTCCGCTGGCCGCGGCGTACTGGCGCCACTTGTCGGAGTCGAGCTCGGCGAATTGCATGACCTTGGCGGTCGCCGCGACGTCGAAGGCGTACTGCGCCATCGACGAGGAGTAGACGTAGATCAGGTCGGGCGGCTCGGCGCACCAACGGCGGACCGCGGCGTCGAGCTGGCGGTGGCGGAAGAAGGGCAGGGTCAGGGCCTCGCCGGTGAGCAGGCCGCGCAGGCTGGTGAGTTTCCGCACACCGCGGTCCAGGCACGGAGCCTCGATGGCATCGCACCTTGCGGCCAGGAAGGCCACCGCCTCCTGGTCGCGTTGCTCCTCGACGAAGCAGCCGACGCGAACGCTGGCGCCGCGGTCCAGCAGGTGTTGCAGGAAGTGCCAGGTCGTGATGCGGTCGCCGCGATCCGGCGGATACGGCACCCGTTGGCAGAGGAAGACGACCCTCACGGGCACCGGGCTCCGGCCCGGAGTTCTCGCGTCTGAACTTTGACCTTCAAGGTGCGTTCCGGTGCGCCCCGATAACAGGACCGGAGCGGAACTACATGTCTCAAGCAGGTCAATCGACGAACATCCTCAGTCTTGTCAACAACACGATCGAGCTGCCGACGATGCCCGAGGTGTTGATCAAGCTCAACGAGGTGATGGCAAATCCCGACAGCTCCGCGGACGACATCGCCGCGGTGGTGTCGCGCGACCCCGCGGTGGCCACCAATCTGCTCCGCATCGTCAACTCGGCCTACTACGGCCTGCAGGTGCGGGTGTCGTCGGTGAGCCTCGCGATCTCGGTGATGGGCTTCAACATGACCAAGAAGGTCGCGTTGAAGGCGGCGGTGTTCTCCGCGTTCGGCAAGCGC
>JAGQRA010000488.1 GCA_020425885.1 Planctomycetota bacterium
AACGGCATGGAGGTGACGCAGTTCACCTACTTCCAGCAGGTCGGCGGCATCGACTGCCGGCCGATCACCGGCGAGATCACCTACGGCCTCGAGCGGCTCGCGATGTACCTGCAGGGCGTCGAGAACGTCTTCGACCTGCAATTCGCCGAAGGCATCCGCTACGGCGACGTGTTCCACCAGAACGAGGTCGAGCAGAGCGCCTACAACTTCGAACACAGCGACGTCGAGTTCCTGCTCGCCGCCTTCACCGCGCACGAACGGCAGTCACAGCACCTGATGACGGCGCAGCTCGCGCTGCCGGCCTACGAGCAGCTGTTGAAGTGCGGCCACACGTTCAACCTGCTCGACGCGCGCGGTGCGATCAGCGTGACCGAACGCGCCGCCTACATCGGCCGCATCCGCAACCTCGCCCGCGCGGTGGCGCAGAGCTATCTCGACAGCAGGGCGAGACTGGGCTTCCCGATGGCGCCGCGGGCGTGGGCCGAGGAGGTCGCGGCGGCGGTGACGAAAACTGCCTGATTCGCTTCGCGAGTAGGTGGTTTTTTGTCCTGGCACCGTACGTTCGCACACATGTCCGAAGGCAAACGCCCAGGCGGCTTGACCGCCCTCGCAGTTCTCAACTTCGTCTTCGGTGGCTTCGGGCTGCTTCAGGTCCTGGGCCAGGCCGCCTTCGTCTTCCTGCTGATGAGCGACGTGCTGCCGAAGGGCATGGACGAGGAGGGCCGCGAGGCGATCGAGACGCTGCGGGAACTCGACATCGGCAATTTCATGCTCGCGATCGCGGCGACCGGCGCGCTCGTCGTCGGCCTGCAGATCGCCTCGGGGATCGGCTACCTGAAGCAGAAGCGCCTGCTCGGCCGTATCGTCGGCAGCATCTATGCCCTCGCCTCGATCGGCCACACGGTGCTGATGACCTACGGCTTCACGCCCGACGGCGAACGCCAGGGCTTCCAGCTTTTCACGATGGTCCTCAGCATCTATCCCGCGCTGTCTCTCATCCTGATCAACACGACTTTCAAGGAAGACCTGACCCGTTGATCGGGAGCCATCCGAGATGAACGGCCGCCAGATCCTGCTGATCGCCAACTACTCCGCGCGCTACTCGGTGCGCGGCGGCATCGGGCTCGTCTTCCTGCTGTTGTCGCTGACCTTCGGATTGATGGTCGCGCACCTGATGCTGCAGCCGGTCGAGATTGCCACCAAGAAGATCACGGCCGAGCACAAGCAGGCCGACAAGGAGGAGGTCCGCGAACGGGTTCTCGCCACCATCGTCGAGCGGGCCAAGCCGGTGGTCAGCTGGATGCTGACGACCAAGACCGACGAGGACGACAGCGAGGCAGCGGCGGCCGCGACCGAGGATGCAGACACCTGGGCCGCCTATCTGCTCGACGATCGCCCGGCGATGCTGTCGGCGATCTTCCTGATCCTGCTGTTCGGCTGGCCGTTCCTGGTCTCGTTCGGCGCCTTCGATCTGTTCGCCGGCGACATCGGCTCGCGCCAGCTGCGCTACCAACTGCTGCGCGTCGACCGCGGCAGCATCTACTTCGGCCGTCTGCTCGGCATGCTGATCACCTTCGCGATGGTGCTCGCGCTGCTCGGCATCACCGTCGTCGTCTACATGGGCGGCAAGCTGCCGCTCTATTCCTGGGGCGACATGATCGCGTGGATGCTGCACGGCACGGCCGCGATCCTGATCGTGTCGCTGCCCTACGTCGCCCTCTGCGGCTGGATCTCGGCCGCGCTCGGCTCGTCGTTCGCCTCGCTGACGATCACCTCGGTGATCATCGGCGGCGTGCCGTTGTTCGCGATGATCGGCCGCATGACCCACGAGGCGGCGGGCTACATCATCTACGCGCTGCCGTGGGGCTACCAGACCCGGCTGCTGCACCATGATCCGATGCAGGTCGGACTCGCGGCCCTCGGCTGCCTCGGCATGACGGCGCTGTTCACCTGGCTCGGCTACCGCAAGTTCACGAGGCGCGACCTGTGAGTGCGATCCGGATCCAGAACGTCAGCAAGAGCTTCGGCAAGACCAAGGCGCTCGACGACGTCAGCTTCGACGTGCCGGCCGGCTCGATCTTCGGCCTGCTCGGCCCCAATGGTGCCGGCAAGACGACCCTGTTCTCGATCGCGGCCGGCTTCCTCGGCGCCGACGCCGGCAACCTGCGCGTGCTCGACATCGACATCGAGAGCGTCTCGCAGCTGCAGGGCCGGATGACGATCCTGCCGCAGGACGCGGCGTTCCAGCGCAACGTGCCGATCCTCGATCAGCTCGTCTTCCTGCGCCGCCTCGACGGCAGCGACACCGCGACCGCCAAGGTCGAAGTGCTGGAGGCGCTCGAGAAGGTCGGCATCGCCGAGTACAGCAAGCGCGGCATCCACGCGCTGTCGCACGGCATGCTGAAGCGGCTCGGCGTGGCGCAGGCCTTCCTCGGCAGTCCCGAGGTCATCATCCTCGACGAGCCGACCTCGGGCCTCGACCCGCAGAACGCGCGCCAGATCCGCGATCTGGTCAGCGAGCTGCAGCGCTCGCGCAACGTCACCACCATCGTCAGCTCGCACAACCTCGCCGAGATCCAGGAGCTCTGCGACCACGTCGCGATCCTCGACAAGGGCAGGGTGCGCGCCGCCGGTCCGGTCGCCGAGATCACGCGGCAGGGCCACGTCCTCGACCTGACGACGTCGCGCCCGATCGAGGACGAGGACCGCCTGGCGCTGATGGCGATGCCGTGCCGACCGGTGATCGAGGTGCGCAGCGAACGGCGCTACCGCCTGCGCTACGCGATCCCCGACGAGCAGACCTCCGACGATGTCCTGATCGCCATCGTCCGCGCCCTGACCGACCGCGGCATCGCGCCGCGCGCGCTGTCGGAAGGCAACACGCTCGAGGAGTTCTTCCTGTCGGTGACGGGCGACGGCGCGGAATCGGGCTCGGACCGAGCGACCGATTGACCCGGATCCGCAGCGGATGACGCGACGGCCCCCCGCACCGGGTACCATGGCCGCCGTTGCCGTGAAGACCCTTCTCCGCCTGCTCGTCTGGCTGCTCGTCATCGCCGGCCTCGTCGCAGCCGGCGCCTGGTTCCTGCGCACCGAGCCGCCGCTCGTCGCCATCCACATCGTCGGTCGCGGTCCGGTCGAGGCCACGGTCGCCAACACCCGCGCCGGCACGGTCAACGCCAACCGCCGCGCCAAGTTGGCGCCGAGCCTCGGCGGTCAGGTCGACAGGTTGCTGGTCAAGGAAGGTGATCGCGTCGCCGCGGCGCAGGTCCTGATCGAGCTGTGGCACGACGACCTCGATGCCGAACTGGCGCTGGCGCGCAGCGAGCTGCAGCGCGCCACGGCGCTCGCCGACCAGGCGCGGCTGCAGGCCGAGTTCGCCGAGCGTGATGCCGAGCGGCAACAGGAGCTGCGGCAGAGCGCGATCGGCAGCGAGGGCAGCGTCGATCGCCTCGTCACCGCCGCCGCCACCGCGCGCGCGGCCGAACGCGCCGCCGTGGCCGAGGCCGGCTCGCGGCAGGCGCGGATCGAGGCCATCGAGGCCCAGCTCGACCGCATGCGGATCACCGCCCCGTTCGCCGGCATCGTCGCCGAGGTCAACGGCGAGCTCGGCGAGTTCGTGACGCCGTCGCCGGTCGGCATCCCGACGCCGCCCGCCATCGATCTCATCGACGACGGCACGCCCTACGTCACCGCGCCGATCGACGAGGTCGACGCCGCCCGCATCCGTCTCGGCATGCCGGCGCGCATCACGCTCGACGCCTTCGGCAAGCGCGCGTTCGACGGCCGCGTCCGCCGCATCGCGCCCTACGTCACCGACCGCGAGAAGCAGGCCCGCACCGTCGACGTCGAGGTCGAGTTCGCCGAGCGGCCCGACGACCTGCAGCTGCTGCCCGGCTATTCGGCCGACGTCGAGATCCTGATCGAGTCCCGCGCCGACGTCGTCCGCGTGCCCGGCGAGTGCCTGCGCGAAGGCTCGGTCGTGTTCGTCGTCACCGCCGACGACCTGCTCGAAGAACGTCACGTCGAGGTCGGCCTCGCCAACTGGCGCTTCGCCGAGGTCCGGAGCGGGCTCGTCGCCGGCGATCGCATCGTCGGCAGCTTCGATCAGAAGGGCCTGCAGGGCGGCAGCCGCGTGCGCACGGCCGCCGGCGACGGCGCGCCGTGATCGAGCTGCAACGGGTCGGCCGCGTGTTCGACGTCGGCGGGCAACAGGTGCACGCCTTGCGCGACGTCGACCTCGAGGTCGCGCGCGGCGAGTACCTGTCGCTGATGGGCCCGTCCGGCTCGGGCAAGTCGACGCTGCTCAACGTGCTCGGGCTGCTCGATCGCCCGAGCCGCGGCCGCTACCTGTTCGGCGGCATCGACGTCACCGCGCTCGACGACGATGCCCAGGCGCGGATGCGGCGGCTCAACATCGGCTTCGTGTTCCAATCGTTCCATCTCGTGCCGCGGCTGACGACGGCGCAGAACATCGCGCTGCCGCTCGTGCTCGCCGAGGTGCCGCCGGCCGAACGGCGGCAACGCGTCGAACGGCAGCTGCGTGCCTTCTCGCTGCTCGACCGCGGCCACCACCAACCCGATCAGCTGTCAGGCGGACAGCGCCAACGCGCCGCCATCGCCCGCGCCACGATCACCGAACCCGATCTGCTGCTCGCCGACGAACCAACCGGCAACCTCGACCGCAGGACCGGCAGCGAGGTCATAGAGACCCTCGAGCGGCTGCACGACGAGGGCCTGACGCTGCTCGTCGTCACCCACGATCCGGACCTCGGCGCCCGCGCCCATCGCCAGCTGCGCATGGACGACGGCCGCCTCACCGGCGACGTCGGTGCGGGCCATGGCGATGCGCGGCCCGCCAACGCAGGCGGCGGCGAGGGTGGATCGTGAGATTCGCGGACGGCATCGGCTTCTGCCTGCAGAGCCTGCTGGCGCAACGGACGCGGACGCTGCTGATCGCGCTGGCGATGACGATCGGCACCGCCGGCGTCGCGCTGCTGACCTGGCTCGGCGATGCCGCGCGGCACTACGTCGTCGGCCAGTTCGACGCGCTCGGCACCAACCTCGTCATCGTGCTGCCGGGTCGCAGCGAGACCACCGGCGGCGCGCCGCCGCTGCTCGGCGAGACCTCGCGCGACCTCACCCTCGACGACGCCGAGGCCCTGCTGCGCAGCGCCGCCGTGCGTCGGGTCGCGCCGGTCGTCGTCGGCGGTGCCGAGATCGCCTACGGCAATCGCTCGCGCGAGACGACGGTGCTCGGCTCGACCGCCGAGCTGCTCGAGGTCCGCCATCTCGAGCTGGCGATGGGCCGCTTCCTGCCGGCCGGTTTCGATGCCGGCGAGGCCGTCTGCGTGATCGGCGCCACCGTGCGCCGCGAGCTGTTCGACCGGCAGAGCCCGCTCGGCGAATTCGTCCGCCTCGGCGACCGGCGCTATCGGGTCACCGGCGTGCTCGCCACCGGCGGCATGTCGCTCGGCACCGACCTCGACGACATGGTGGCGATCCCGGCCGCGTCGGCGCAGGCGTTGTTCGACAGCCCCGGTCTGTTCCGCATCCTGATCGAGGCCACGGACAAGGCGGCGGTGCCGCGCGCCGCCGCCGACGTCGAACGCATCCTGGCCGAGCGCCACGAGGGCGAGAACGACGTCACCGTCATCACCCAGGACGCGGTGTCGTCGACGTTCGACGGCATCCTGCGCGCGTTGACGATGGCGGTGGCCGGCATCGCCGCGATCAGCCTCGTCGTCGCCGGCGTGCTGATCATGAACGTCATGGTCGTGGCTGTGACGCAGCGCCGCGCCGAGGTCGGCCTGCTCAAGGCGCTCGGCGCCGAGGCGGCGACGATCCGCCGCCTGTTCCTCGGCGAGGCGCTGCTGCTGTCGCTGTTCGGCTGCGGCACCGGGCTGCTGCTCGGCGACGGCATGAGCCGCCTCCTGGTGCGCTTCGCGCCGATGCTCGAGGCCGGCGTGCCGGCGTGGGCGGCGGCCGCGGCGGCCGTCGTCGCCGTCGGCTGCGGCCTCGTCTTCGGCACCGCGCCGGCGCGGCGCGCGGCCCGGCTCGATCCGGTCCAATCCCTGGCGAGGCGGTGAGGTGAGGACCGCCGACCGCGTCGGGTTCGCGTTCGCGGCGATCCGCAGCCAGCCGGTACGGTCCGCGCTGACCGCGCTCGGCATCGCCATCGGCATCGCCGCGGTCGTGCTGCTGACCTCGCTCGGCACCGGGTTGCAGCGCTTCGTGCTCGACGAGTTCACGCAGTTCGGCACCAACCTGCTGCAGGTCACGCCGGGTCGCACGACGACGCTCGGCATGTCGGGCGCGATGATCAACACGGTGCGGCCGCTGTCGCTCGAGGACGCCGCGGCGATCGCGACCCTGCCCCACGTCGGCGCCGTCTGCCCCGTCGTGATCGGCAACGTCCCGGTCGAAGGCGGCGGCCGCACGCGACGGGTGATGGCGACCGGCGTCGACTCGACGATGCCGGAGGTCTGGCGCTTCGCCGTCGCGCTGGGGCGCTTCCTGCCCGACGACGACGTCCGCAACGCCCGCGCCTTCGCCATCCTCGGCCACAAGCTCTGGCGCGAGCTCTACGGCACCGACAATCCGCTCGGCGAGATCGTCCGCATCGGCGGCGATCGCTACCGCGTCCTCGGCGTCATGGAACCGAAGGGACAGTTTCTCGGCATCGACCTCGACGACGCCGTCTACGTGCCGGTCGGTCGCGGCCTCGAGATGTTCGACCGCGAAGGCCTGATGGAGATCGACGTGTTGTTCACCAGCGACGCGTTCAGCGACGAGGTCGCGGCCGCGGTGCGACGCACGCTGATCGCCCGCCACGGCAGCGATGACTGCACGATCACCGCGCAGCAGCAGATGCTCGACGTGCTCGGCTCCGTGCTCGGCGTGCTGACGTTCGCGGTGGCCGCACTCGGCAGCATCTCGCTGATCGTCGGCGGCGTCGGCATCCTGACGATCATGACCATCGCGCTCGGCGAACGGACCGCCGAGATCGGCCTGCTGCGCGCGCTCGGCGCCACCCGGGCCCAGCTGCAGTGGCTGTTCCTCGGCGAGGCCGCCGCGCTGTCGGCGCTCGGCGGCACGATCGGGCTCGGCCTCGGCACCGGCATCGCCTGGTTGCTGCACCTCTTGGTGCCGGCGCTGCCGGTCGCCGTCACCGTGTGGCAGGCCGTGCTCGCCGAAGGGGTCTCGCTGGCGATCGGAGTCGCGGCCGGCGTGGTGCCGGCGATGCGCGCGGCGCGGCTCGATCCGATCGAGGCGCTGCGCACCGAATGACCGGCAACGCCGCCGATTCGGATTCCGGTGGACGCCGGCCCGGCCGCTATGCAGGCTGCCCGTTTTCCTTCGCCTGAACCGATCCATGAGAGCATCCGCCCGCCACATCCTCGTCGCCACCGAAGCCGCCTGCCTCGACCTCAAGCAGCAGATCGCCGACGGCGCCGACTTCGCCGATCTCGCCCGCCAGCACTCGACGTGTCCTTCCGGCCAGCGCGGCGGCGACCTCGGCTCGTTCGGTCAGGGCCAGATGGTGCCCGAGTTCGACAAGGTCGTCTTCAACGAAGCGGTCAACACCGTGCACGGCCCGGTCAAGACCCAGTTCGGCTACCACCTGCTCGAGGTCACCGAGCGCAGCTAGCGCCATGCAGCGGAGCCCGCGATGACCGCAGCCGGGAAGCGCGCCGCCAGCGCCGGTGCCGTGCTCGCGCTGGCGTTCGGCCATGTCGGCGCGCAGGCACCGCTGTTCTCGCGGGCGGAGCTAGCGCCACTCGAGCGCGCGGCGCTCGAAGTGGCACGCGCCGGCAAGGGCGAGGTCTGGCACGAACTCGTGGCGCTGATGACGAAGCTCGGCCTGCCGGCCAAGGATCTCGCCGCTCACGACAAGGCGGGCCGTCGCCACCTCGAGCGCGCCCGGAACGGCGCTGCCGCGACCCGCGCCGGCAAGCTGCTGCACCAGGCTGCCGACAAGCTGCAGCAGGGCCTCGAGGCTCGCGACGAGGTGCCGCGACGACTCGTGGCCGAGCTGTTGCTCGAACTCGACAGCGGACTCGAGGTCGCGCACCGGATCCTCGGTCACGAGCAGTTCGCCGGGACCTTCCACCCACCGGGCGAAGCCCGCCGCGCCGAGCACCGGCGCGAGATCGCGACCGCACTCGCGGCGGCGCGGCAACTCGGGTTGCCGATCGAGACCGGCGTCAGCGATGATGCGTTGCTGCTGGCCCGCCTCGGCAGGCCCGGGGCCTTTGCCCGTTGCGGCAAGATCGAACTGCACAGCGCCTACTCGCCGACCAAGACCGAGCGCATGCTGCGACAGACGCTGCGCGCCGCCGCGTTCGTCAACTTCCTCGCCACGGGCAAACTCGAGGTCCCCGACTACGGCGCGCAGAAGAGCGTCCTGTTCCGTTCGCGCGAGCACTACCTCGCCGCCGTGGCGGAGCTCCGCGACCGGCGCGCGATCGAGGCCCAGCAGGCCGACATCGCCACGCGCCCGGGAATGTTCTCCTGGCGCTTCACCGAGCTGAAGCCGCAGCTGCAGCTCTGCGCCCTGCTGATGGAGGCCGAGGCCGAGGCGATGTGGCTGACGACGCTCGAGTACTGGCGCCACCCGTATCCGTGTCTGAACGCGGGCCGCATCGACTACGTCTGCCGCACGATGCTCGGCAAGCCGATGCCGCGCATGGCCGAGCTGCAGCAGAAGGCGGCGCCCGCGCGCGGCGGCACCAGCGCATCGGACCCGAGCGAGGCCGCGACGCGACAGAGCCTGCTCACGCTGGCGCCGGCGGGCATCCACGGCAGCAAGCTCTGGCTGCGCTACCTCGCCCGACGCGGCGAGGCGCCGCCCTGGTCGGCGACGATGCACGACCAGCTGGCGACGATCCAGGGCGACGAGCTGCTGAAGGCGACCCTGATGGTCGCGTTCCTGGCCGAAGACGGACTGCTGCGCGGACTCGACGACCGCGCCACAGCGTCGGGTGAGAAGCTGCAGGCCAGCGCGCTCGCGGCCGGAGTCGGCGAGGACCTCGGCAGCCTCGACCGACGCTGGCAGGAGTGGCTGCTCGGACCGGGCACCGGTCTCGTGCAACGGCTGGAAGCGACGGCGATCAAGGCCGCGCCGGCCGCGGTCGATGCCGTTGCCATCCTGCAAGCCCTGCGCCTGCGAGTCGGGTTGAGCGAACCGATCGAGCACGACGCCGAACTCGGCGCCGGCTGTCAGGCTCATGCCGAGTACCTCGCCGCCAACCCGGACCAGCAGGCGAGCTGGCCCGAATGCCACGAGGAGTTCGCCGACCGGCCGCAATGGTCGGCCGCCGGTGCGATCGCGGGCCAGGCGTCGGTGATCGTGGCCGGCGTCAAGGGCGAGGCGCAGGCGATCGACGGCTGGATGGCGACGTTCTATCACCGGCTGCCGCTGCTCGATCCGGGTCTGCGGCGCATCGGCTACGGCCGCGAGCACGGCATCGCCGTGCTCGACTGCGGCTCGATGGTCGATCCGCGTCAGGACCTGCGCGACTCGGTGATCGTCTGGCCGTTCGACGGCATGACCGACACGCCGCTGCGATTCGCGCCCGAGATGCCGGCGCCGGTGCCGGACCAGGATCAATCGCAGTGGGGCTACCCGATCACGATGCAGTGTTCGCAGCGATCGAGCGGCAAGTCGCTCGACGTCCGCATGGTGCTGCGCACCGGCAACGAGAACGGCGACGAGGTGCCGTGCTGGTTCTCCACCCCGGAGCAGCCGACCAACCCGCTGCTGGCACCGGCGAACGCCTTCTGCCTGATCCCGAAGTCACCGCTGCGCCGGGCGACGACCTACTGCGTCACGGCCGAGTTCGTCGCCGAGGGTGCGAAGCTCACCTGGCACTTCAAGACATGATCACCACGTTCCATCACCGGCCGCGGACGACGGCGACGGCGGCGTTGCTGCTGCTCGGCGGCTGCTGCGACAGCCTGTTCTACCGGCCGGGGGACGAACCCGTCCCGGCCGCGGACGAGCTCGAGATGGCGGCGCAGGACCTGGCGTTCGCGGCGCCCGATGGCCCGCAGCTTCACGGCTGGTGGTTGCCGGCCGCAGGCGAGTCACGCGGCACCGTGGTCTACTGCCACGGCAACACCGGCAACATCGCGCGGCACGTCGGCTGGGTGCGTTGGCTGCCGGCGCACGGCTTCAACGTCGTCGTCTTCGACTACCGCGGCTATGGCCGCAGCGCGGGCACGACCTCGCGACCCGGAACGGTCGCCGACGCGGTCGCGGCCATCGACCTCGCGCTGGCGCGCGATCCGCAGCGGACCGTGGTCTACGGCCACAGCCTCGGCGGCGCGATCGCGGTCAACGCGGTCGCGGCCCGGCCCGAGGTCCGCGCCATCGTCGTCGAAGGCACGTTTCCTTCGTATCGCGAGATCGCGCGGGCGCGGATCCCCCTGCTCGGCTGGCTGCTCCAGTTCCTGGTCAGCGACGGCGACGACCCGGAGGACGTGCTCGATCGGATCCCGCCGCGCCCGCTGCTCGTCTGCCACGGCACCGAGGACAGCATCGTGCCGTTCTGGGTCGGCGAGGCGCTGTTCGAGCGCGCCCGCGAGCCGAAGACCTTCCACGCCGCCGACGGCTGCGGGCATCGCACGGCCTGGGTCCACGAAGGCGGGAGCTTCGAGCGCATGCTGGTGGACTTCTTCGCGACCGCGATCCGGGCCGGCACGGACGACGGCCGTGCCGGCCAATCACCCTAATTGAGCACGAGCGTGCCGGGCGTGCTGAACACCGGCTGCAGCGCCACCGGATCGATCGTGACGGCCTGCATCACGAGGTTGATCGGCGGCAGGGCCGGGAACGACAGCGTGATCGAGGTTCCGCCGAGCACCAGGCTGGTGATCATGCCGGTGGTGTAGAGGTCGGGATGCGACAGCACGGGCCACGGCATCGGCGTCGAGGTCGCGACCCCGCCGGCCACGCCGGGGCCGAACGAGAAGATGATCGCCGTCGGCGTCGAGCCACCGCTGACGCCGACCTGCGCCGAGCCCGGCGTGGTCACGATCGGCGTGCAGGTGTCGATGAAGAACGGGTACGGCGAGGGGTCGTGGCGGATCGCCAGCGCGTTGAGGCTCTGATCGACGGCGCCGCCGCCGGGCAGCAACACGCCCATCTCGAAGCCGGTCGATGGGCCGGTCAGGCAGGCGCCTGGCGCGTTGCTGCGCGCCAGCCACAGGCAGCAGGGCACGGTGCCGAACGAGTAGACCGAACCGCCGGCCTGGGTCGAAAGCACGGCGAGGCCGGTCAGGTTCTCACCGCCGAAGGCGAGGTGGGAGAACGAGTGGACGACGCCGCCCCAGGAGATCCGCAACGGCCCGGTCGCGGTGTCGTCGGCCTCGAGCGCATCGA
>JAGQRA010000489.1 GCA_020425885.1 Planctomycetota bacterium
CAAGGGGCCCTACCCCGGACCGGACTACATGATCCCGTTCGGCAAGGCCCGCCGGGTGGCCGCCGGCGAGCGGCAAGACCGGGCTCTGTCGGCTGCTGTCGGCGGTCGGCGAGTGGCCGCACATCGCCACCGACGTCGTGCGCAAGCAGCTGGCCGGACTGCAGCCGGCGGCGAGCGGCGAGCCCTCGATCTACACCGTCGAGTTCTCCGATCGGACCTATG
This sequence comes from Planctomycetota bacterium, assembly GCA_020425885.1. The sequence goes on from JAGQRA010000489.1 coordinate 223, forward strand.
CCGAGGTCGCGCGGTTGGCGGCCGGCGCGACCGCCGCGGGTGCTCCGGTCGTGCTCATCGACGGCAATCTGCCGACAACGGCACGGCGGGCCGAGATCGTCGCCGCGGCGCGGGCGGCCGGCGCCGTGCCGTGGCTGCTCGCGATCGAATGCGATGCGGCGACGGCGATGCGGCGTGCGGCATCGCGGGCGGCCGCCGGCGGCAGCGCGAGCGATGCCGACGCCGAGGTCGCGGCGGCACTGCACGCGCGTTTCGTGATGCCACGGCAGCACGAGGCCGCGGCGTTGTTCACGCTCGATGGCACCCGTTCGTCCGATCGCCTGCTCGAGGATGCGCTGGTTGCGCTCCTCGCCGGCGACCGGGCCGCTACTTCAGGAGCTTCTTCAGCAGATTGATCTGTCCGGCGTGATACAGGTCGTGGGCCGCGGCGCCGGAGACGAAGTCGACGAGCCGCCAGGCGCCACGCCGGTCGAGCAGCCGACCCGGCGTGATCGCTTCGACGGCCGTTCGCAGCGCGGCGTGCTCATCGTCGAGCAGCTGCAGATCGGCCTTCCAGCCGGCATCGTCGGGCGGTGAGGGCAGCAGCGGGAAGTCGGCTCCGGCGCGCGGGAACGAGCCGCGCGCCGCGCCCGAGAGCTTCCGTCGCACGGTGTACTTCCAATAGGCGGCGTGCAGCACCAGCTGCCAGATCGAGTTGCGGTCGGGTCCCGGTCGCCATAGCGCGAGCTCGGTCGTGAGGCCGCGCAGCGTGCCGCGCAGCGAGGTACCGTGCCACGACGGTCCGCGGTAGGCGCGGTCGAGTTGGTCGATGAGCAAGGGGATGCGCGGGTCCGCGGCACGCGAACGGTTGACCATGACGGTGATGCTAGCGTCGATCGTTCCGGGGTCCGACGTCACTCGTCATGGCCGGCGAGATTGATGGCCAACTTCCGCGCCACCCCACTACGATCGCCGCGAACCGTCAGGAGATCCACGCCGTGTCCAATGCCAGCTTCGAAGTCCCCGTCCCGAAGAACGAGCCGGTCAGGTCCTACGCACCCGGCAGCGCCGAACGCGCCGCGCTGAAGCGGGCCCTCGACCGCATGGCCTCTGAGACGGTCGAGATGCCGATGATCATCGGCGGCCAGGAGGTGCGCAGCGGCAATACGGCGAACGCGGTGATGCCGCACGACCACGGCCATGTGCTCGGCAGCTATCACCAGGGCGATGCCGAGGCCGTCGCCGCCGCGGCCAAGGCCGCCAAGGCGGCCGAACGGCAGTGGCAGAACACGCCGTGGGAGCATCGCGCCGCGGTCTTCCTCAAGGCCGCCGACCTGTTGGCGGGGCCGTGGCGCGACCGGATCAACGCCGCGACGATGCTCGGCCAGAGCAAGAACGTGTTCCAGGCCGAGATCGACTCGGCCTGCGAGCTGATCGACTTCTGGCGCTTCAACGTGCACTTCATGCGGCAGCTCTATGCCGAGCAGCCCGAGAGCTCGCCGGGCTGCTGGAACCGCGTCGAGCAGCGCGGCCTCGAGGGCTTCGTGTTCGCGGTGACGCCGTTCAACTTCACCTCGATCGCCGGCAACCTGCCGACCGCGCCGGCCCTGATGGGGACCACCGCGATCTGGAAGCCGGCGTCGTCGTCGGTGCTGTCGGGCTACTGGCTGATGAAGCTGCTGCAGGAGGCCGGCCTGCCGCCCGGCGTCGTCAACTTCGTGCCCGGCTCCGGGCGCAAGATCGGCGAGCCCGCGATCGCGCATCCCGATCTCGCCGGCGTGCACTTCACCGGTTCGACCGCGGTGTTCCAGGGCATGTGGAAGTCGATCGGCGCCAACATCCACAACTACAAGTGCTACCCCCGCATCGTCGGCGAGACCGGCGGCAAGGACTTCATCTTCGCCCACCCCTCGGCGGATATCGCGGCGTTGGTCACGGCGACCGTGCGCGGCGCGTTCGAGTACCAGGGCCAGAAGTGCTCGGCCGCCAGCCGGGCCTACATCCCGAAGTCGATCTGGGGTCAGTTCAGGGATCGTCTGGTGGCCGAGATCCGGCAGATCAGGATGGGAGACGTCCGCGACTTCGGCAACTTCATGAACGCGGTCATCGACGAGAACGCGTTCGACACCATCGCCGGCTACATCGAGCACGCCAAGGCCGCTGCCGCTTCCGAGATCCTGTGCGGCGGCGAGTGCGACAAGAGCCAGGGCTACTTCGTGCAGCCGACCGTGATCACCACCACTGATCCGAACTTCAAGACGCTGTGCGAGGAGATCTTCGGCCCGGTGCTGACGGTCTACGTCTACGACGACGACAAGCTCGACGAGACGTTGGCGCTCTGTGACAGCGCCTCGGCCTACGCGCTGACCGGCGCGATCTTCGCTCAGGATCGTTACGCCGCGGTCGAGATGGCCAGGCGCCTCGAACACACCGCCGGCAACTTCTACATCAACGACAAGCCGACCGGCGCCGTCGTCGGCCAGCAGCCGTTCGGCGGCGGTCGCGCCTCGGGCACCAACGACAAGGCCGGCAGCAAGCTCAACCTGCTGCGCTGGTGTTCGGCGCGCACGATCAAGGAGACCTTCGTGCCGCCGACGGACTGGCGCTATCCGTTCCTGGGCGAGGCGTAGCGGCGGGCGTGGCAATCGGACTCACGCGCCATGACGGCGCGATGTTTCGGTCGGGTGCCGCACCGTGCCTGCCACGGGCAGCAGACCGAACGTTCGTTCTGATCATCGCCGACGACCAGGCGTTCGGCGACTTCGGCTTCATGGGCCACCCCGTCATCGCGACGCCGCGGCTCGATCGACTGGCCGCCGAGGGCGTCGTCTTCGAGCGCGGCTACGTACCGTCGAGCCTGTGCCGGCCGAGCCTGATGTCGATGATCACCGGCCTGCCACCGCATCGGCACGGCGTGACCGGCAACGATCCGCCGAAGGGAACGCCGCGGGCGAAGATGCTGGCGCACATCGACGCCGCCGAGACCCTGCCGGCCAGGCTGTGCGCGGTCGGCTACCGCAGCCTGCAGACCGGCAAGTGGTGGGAGGGCAGCTACCGTCGCGGCGGCTTCACCGCCGGCATGACGCACGGCGATCCGGCGCGCGGCGGCCGCCACGGTGATGACGGCCTCGACATCGGTCGCAAGACGATGCAGCCGATCTTCGACTTCGTCGACGCCGACCCGGCGGTGCCGTTCTTCCTCTGGTACGCGCCGATGCTGCCGCACGCACCGCACGATCCGCCCGAGCGATTGCTGGCCAAGTACACGGCGCCGGGGCGCAGTCTGCACCTGGCCCGCTACTTCGCGATGTGCGAGTGGTTCGACGAGACCTGCGGTGCGCTGCTCGACCACCTCGAGCGCCGCGGGTTGCGCGACGACACCCTGGTGCTGTTCGTCGTCGACAACGGCTGGATCCAGCGGCCCGACCATCGCGGC
>JAGQRA010000490.1 GCA_020425885.1 Planctomycetota bacterium
CGCCGCCCCGAGGTCGAGACGAAGGTCGACCTTGCTCTCGGTCTTGTTGACGTTCTGACCGCCCGGCCCGCCGCTGCGCGAGAAGCTCAGGTGCAGACACTCCCGCGGCACGACGCGGCCGTCGCGCAGCACCAGATCAGAGCGTGACATGTCGCACCCACGAAGATTGCGGCTCGAGGCCGTGATGCACGCCATGCGCCAACCAGGCGGCGCCGCGCGCCGCCGCGCGATCATCGATCGTCACGGTCGCGGCGGCGCCGAGGCTGGCAAGTCGGGCCACGACCCGCTCGGCGAATGCCGGCACCAGCCGCGGCACCCCGCCGCCGAACACCACCGTTCTACCGCGAAGATCGAGTTCGGCACCGCGCGCCGCGGCGTTGGCCAGCGCGGCGAGCGCTTCGGCGCCGGCCTCGAACACCTCGACGGCGACCTGATCCCCCGCCGCCGCGGCCTCGACGACGACCGGCAGCCGCTGCGCCACCTGCCTGGTGTCGAGCGACTGCAGCACCGCACCGAGCCGCGCCGGCGCCGGCGCCCCGAATGCCGCAGTCAGCGAATCCGTCAGCTCCGTCGCCGGCCCGAGTCCGTCGAGGGCGAGCAGGACCGCGGCCGCGGCGCGACGGACCAGGTCGTAGCCGCTGCCCTGGTCGCCGAGCAGATAGCCGCGGCCGCCGACCCGCACCAGTGCGCCGTTCGCCGCGCGCGCCACCGCGAACGATCCCGTTCCAGACCACAGCAACACTCCCGGCCCGTCGCGCAGCCCCGCCGCAGCTGCCGCGAGCACGTCGCCGACGATGGCGATCGGGAACTCCACTCCGGCATCGCGCAGTCCGGCCGCCAACGCCGCCGCCACCTTCGCATCGCCCGCACCCGCCATCGCCGCCACGGCAGCCCGCGGCACCGCCACCCGCGCCGCTTCGGCACACACCGCCGACAGGCTCCGCACGGTGGCGTCGATGCCGTGCACGACGGGATGTGCCCCCGCGGCCGTGCCGCCGGCGTGCACCCCTTCGGGCCACCACTCGTAGCGACAACTGGTGCCGCCGATATCGAAGCCGAGGAAGGACATCGCCACCCTGGAGTACCGAACCCGCTCCACTTTTCCAGACCCGGTGTGACCGTGGAAGAACGGAACGGGTTCGGTACTCCAGGGCGAAGCTGGCGGCTGTGCTCGCGTCCGGAGAGGATCGCGCCATGAGCGACGCTTCCAAGCCCGGCATCCTGCGCCCCGTCATGATCGCCGCGGCGATCTCACTCGTGGTCGTCGTGGTGCGCCTGATCGGCGAGATCAACACGGTCGATGTGATCGCAGGCGAAGCGCCGACCTGGCAGCAGACCCTCTTCAGCCGCGCGGCTGGGGGCGGCGGATCACCGCTCGGCATCAGCTGGCTCGCGCCGCTGTTCGGACTCTGGTTCGGCCGCCGGCTCGCCGCCGGCGGGCACCGTCCGCGCGCCACCTGGCAGGCCATCGTGCTGCCGTTGGTCGCGTTCGCGCTGATGATGGGCACCTTCTTCCTCCTGTTCGTCGACCCGAACGCGACCGAGCCGGGCACGACCAAGCTGGTCACCGCCGAGGAATGGCGCACGGCCGGCATGATCTTCAATGGCGTGACCGTGATCCTCGGCCTCACGGTGCTGATCGTCTGGCCGCGGGCCTGGCTGGCGCTGGCCGCCTACGGCTGCCTCGCGCGCATTCCCGTCATCCTCACCCAGTTCGTCGCCTTCGGCCAGCAGTGGGGCACGCACTTCGAGAAGGGCCCCCCCGGCATGCCGGCCGAGGTCGTGCCGTTCGCACTGACGCTGGCCCAGAGCACCTTCTGGCCGCTGTTCTGGACGCCGGTCGCCGGTTGCCTCTGCGCCGCGATCGGCGCGCTGACCGTCAGGAAGTGACGTTGCGGGCAGTCGCGGTCGGTCGCGGATACCATGGCCTGCCGGCTTCCACGACCCGAGCCAAACGATGCCACTACGTCGTCGCCGCGCCCGCACGCGCCTGTCGATCCTCGCCGCGCTGGCCCTGATCTTCGCCGTCTTCGCCTGCCGCCCGGCCTGGAGCCCCGATGGCAGGAAGCTGCTGTTCCCGACCGTGGTCGGCAACGCCCGGCTGGCGGTCGGGCTTTTCGATCGCGAGGCCGCGACCGCCTCGGTGCTGCTGCCTCCCGCCGAGGGAACGAAGTTCCTCGCCATGACCTGGACCGGCGACGGCGCGACCGCAGTGATCCTGACCGGCGGCAACGACAAGTCGTTCTCGGTCACGATGCAGTCGATCGCGGCGCCGGGGCATGCACCCGTGCCGGCCAGGACCATCCCGGTCGTCCTCGACAGCGATGATCCCGAGCCGTTCATCATTCCGCCCACGATCGTGGGGACGAGCCTGTTCCTGTCCAGCGGTGGCATCGTCCGCGTCGATCTCGGCAACGGCACGGTGAAGCGCCGCGCCGCGGCCGACGGCCGATCGCTGATCGTGACGTCCCGCGGTGACGGGCTCTGCTACCTGTCGATGGGCAAGGGTGCCGACAAGACCGATTGGCAGCTCGGCAGCGTCGACCCGACGACGCTCGAACTGGAGCCGCTGTTCTCGGCTCCGACCGAACCGAAGTGGGCCGTGACGCCGTTGCCGGCCTTCACGGCAGACCTGCGGCGCACGGCCCTGCACGCCAAGAAGGCGGACGGCGACGAACAGGCGATCCTGATCTTCGCCGACGGTGAACTCGAGGCCGTGCTGCCGCTCGGCCCGGAACGCGAGGTCGGCTTCCACAGCGTCGCCTGGACCAGCGACGGCGTCACCCTTCTGGTCAGCCTCTGCCGCCGCCGCCCGGGCCAACCGTACGAGTGGATTCTGCACGAGACCACGTTCAGCGGCAGTGTCAGCCGCGACACCGTCGTGTTCAGCGCCCCGGGAACGGACCGGCAGCAGCGCGACAACGAGACCCCGTTCCTGATCTTCCCGATGGCGCTGTCGCCGGACGGCAAGGTCGCCGCGTTCTCGACGGCGATGATCGAAGGGCTCGCCGACGACGTGCGCGGCCTCTATCTCGTCGCTCTCGACAGCAAGCAACGCACGGTCCGGCGACTGCCGTTCCCGGCCGAGCAGTAGCAGCCCGGAGCCAGACCGGCAGCTATCGCGGGGCCGGCATCAAACGATCGCGGTGACCATGCAGCGCCGCGGTGACGAGCTCGTGCATGCCGTCACCGCCGGCATCGAGCAGCTCGAGGATCTGGCGCCGCATGCGCGGATCCCAGAACCTCTGCAGATGACCGGCGACACCCGCGATCGCATCTTCGCGCCGCGGCTCGGCGGCGAAGAACGCGGCGATGTCATTGGCCATGCGAACCAGCTTGGCGCCGTTCATCGCGCCTCCTCGGGCTGCTCACCGCCGGGGCGCAGCGACTCCTGCACCGTCGCGGCGCGGGCGAATCCCTGTTGCCATTCCGATTTCGCCGCCGCGACCACGGCCACCTGCACCGCGGTGACCTTGTATTCCGGACAGTTCGTCGCCCAGTCGCTGTTGTCGGTGGTCACGACGTTGGCGCCCGACTCCGGATGGTGGAACGTCGTGTAGACGACGCCGGGCTGCATGCGACCGCTGATCACGGCGCGCATCACCGTCTCGCCGGCGCGGCTCTTCATCGCCACCATGTCGCCGTCGGCGATGCCCCGGTCCTCGGCATCGTGCGGGTGGATCTCGAGCACGTCGGCCTCGTGCCAGGCCGTGTTCGCGGTCCGCCGCGTCTGCGCGCCGACGTTGTACTGGCTCAGGATGCGACCGGTGGTCAGCAGCAACGGGAACCTGCGTGACGTGCGTTCCTCGGTGGCGACGTACTCGGTGACGAAGAACCGCCCCTTGCCGCGGACGAAGCCATCGACGTGCATGTAGGGCGTGCCCTCGGGCGCCCCGTCGTTGCAGGGCCACTGCACGCTGCCGAGCCGCTCGATCAACTCGTAGGTGACGCCGGTGAAGGTCGGCGTCAGGGCCGCGATCTCGGCCATGATCTCGCGCGGGTGGGTGTAGTCCATGTCGTAGCCGAGCGCCTTGCTCAGCGCACAGGTGACCTCCCAGTCGGCGAGGCCGGCGAGCGGCGGCATCGCCTTCTTCACCATCGAGATCCTGCGCTCGGCGTTGGTGAAGGTGCCGTCCTTCTCGAGGAACGAGCTGCCCGGCAGGATCACATGCGCGTACTTCGCCGTCTCGTTGAGGAAGATGTCCTGCACGATCAGCAGCTCGAGCGATTCGAGCGCCTGCTGCACGTGCTGGGTGTCGGGATCCGACTGGGCGATGTCCTCGCCCTGCACGTAGAGCGCCTTGAACGAGCCGTCGAGCGCGGCGTCGAACATGTTGGGGATGCGCAGGCCCGGTTCGGGATCGAGCTGCACCCCCCACCTGGCCTCGAACATCGAACGCACGGTCGCGTCGCCGACGTGGCGATAGCCCGGCAGCTCGTGCGGGAACGAGCCCATGTCGCACGAGCCCTGCACGTTGTTCTGGCCGCGCAGCGGGTTGACGCCGACGCCGGGGCGGCCGACGTTGCCGGTCACCATGGCGAGGTTGGCGATCGTCATCACCGCGGTGCTGCCCTGGCTGTGCTCGGTGACGCCGAGACCGTAGTAGATGGCGCCGTTCGCGGCCGCGGCGAACAGTCGCGCCGCGCCGCGGATCTGCTCCGCCGGCACACCGGTCTCCGCTTCGAGCGCCTCCGGCGAGTTGCGGTCGGCGCTGACGAACGCCTTCCACTTCTCGAACTCGACCACGTCACAGCGCTCCTTGATGTAGTCGGCGGCGGCCAGGCCCTCGGTCACGATGACGTGGGCCAGCGCGTTCATCACGGCGACGTTGGTGCCCGGCCGCAGCTGCAGGTGGTAGTCGGCGGCGACGTGCGGCGTCAGCACCAGATCGATGCGGCGCGGATCGATGACGATCAGTCCGGCACGGTCGTCCTGATCGCGGCGCAGGCGTTGTTTCATCCGCGAGCCGAACACCGGATGGGCGTCGGTCGGGTTGGCGCCGATGACGATGACGCAGTCGCAGTCCTCGATGCTGTCGAAGTCCTGGGTGCCGGCCGATTCGCCGAGCGTCGACTTGAGGCCGTAGCCGGTCGGCGAGTGACAGACGCGGGCGCAGGTGTCGACGTTGTTGTTGCCGAACGCGGCCCGCACCAGCTTCTGCACGAGGTAGGTCTCCTCGTTGGTGCAGCGCGACGAGGTGATGCCGCCGACCGCGCCGCGGCCGTGTTCCCTCTGGATGCGCCGGATCTCGCCGGCGGTGTGAGCCAGCGCCTCCTCCCAGCTGACCTCGCGCCACGGCTCGGTGATCTTGCGGCGGATCATCGGCTTCGTCACGCGGTCGGGATGGGTCGCGTAGCCCCAGGCGAAACGACCTTTGACGCAGGAGTGGCCGTGGTTGGCCTGGCCGTTCTTGTGCGGCACCATGCGCACGACCTCGCTGCCCTTCATCTCGGCGCGGAACGCGCAGCCGACGCCGCAGTAGGCGCAGGTCGTGTCGACCGTGTGATCGGGCTGGCCCTGCGCGGCGATCGACTTCTCCATCAGCGTCGCCGTCGGACAGGCCTGCACGCAGGCACCGCAGGAGACGCACTCGGAGTTCAGGAAGTCGGTCGGCCCCGCTGCGACCGCGGAGGCGAAACCGCGACCGGCGATGGTCAGCGCGAACGTGCCCTGGATCTCGTCGCAGGCGCGGACGCAGCGCGAGCAGACGATGCACTTGCTCGGGTCGAACGTGAAGTACGGGTTGCTGTCGTCCTTCGCGGCCTGCAGGTGGTTGCTGCCGGCATCGCCGTAGCGCTGCTCACGCAGACCGACGACGCCGGCCATGTCCTGCAGCTCGCAGTTGCCGTTCGCCGAGCACGTCAGGCAATCGAGCGGATGGTCGCTGATGTAGAGCTCCATCACGCCGCGCCGCAGCTCGGCGAGCTTCTCGCTCTGGGTCACGACCTTCATGCCGGGCTCGCACGGCGTCGTGCACGACGCCGGGTAACCCTTCCGACCCTCGATCTCGACGGTGCAGAGCCGGCAAGAGCCGAACGCCTCGAGCGTGTCGGTGGCGCAGAGTCGCGGCACCTTGACGCCGGCATCGACTGCGGCGCGCATCACCGAGGTGCCGGCCGGAACCGTGACCGGCACGCCATCGATC
>JAGQRA010000491.1 GCA_020425885.1 Planctomycetota bacterium
CACGCCGCGTATCGGCAAGGCGCACGAGGTCACCGTCTTCGACCTGCCGATGAACCTCGCCATCATGGTCGTCGGCTACGCACGCACGCTCCCACTCTCGCTCGCACCCTACGGCGCCCCGGGCTGCCGCTTCCACATCAGCCCCGACGCCGCCTGGTTCCTCGCCGGCGCTGCCCACCAGGCCCACTTTGCCTTCCCCATCCCCGACAATCCTGCCTTCGTCGGCTCGCGCTTCCTCAATCAGGCCGTCATCCTCGACGCCTCCGCCGGCAACGCCCTCGGCGCCGTCGTCTCCGAGGCGAGTGAAGGCGTCGTCGGCCACTGGTAGCGGCAACACAGAGAACTGTTTCGGTATCGCAGCATCGTCGTCTGGTTGCCCGACCGCGCTACACGGCTTCGCTGTACACCTGATAGCCGAGGAAGCCGAAGTAGCCCAGCAGGAACACGGCGCCGACGAGCCGGGGCACGCCCTTCCACAGGCGCAGCACGGCAACCAGGGCGATGGCCGATGCCGCGGTCACGATCATGGCCATCCTGAACTTGTCGTGAGCGACCGGGAACGGCTGCAACAGGCCGGTCACGCCGAGCACGGCGCCGACGTTGAAGATGTTGCTGCCGAGCACGTTGCCGATGCAGATCTCGGGCTGACGACGGATCGCGGCCACGACCGAGGTCGCCAGCTCCGGCAGACTGGTGCCGATGGCGACGATGGTCAGGCCGATCAGGGCCTCGCTCATGCCGAGCGACTTGGCTATGACCTTGGCGCCCTCGACGAGCCAGTCGGCGCCGTAGGTCAGGCCGACGAAGCCGCCGCCCAGCAGCGCGAGATGCAGCAGCCATCCGAGCGGCGTGCCTCGTGGGCGGGCACCTTCTTCGGGGGCGGAGTTGCCGCGTTCGCGGATCAGCAGGTGGGTGCAGAACACGACCAGCATCGCGACCATGACGGCAGCCAGCCAACGTTCGACGCCGCAGATCATGACGAACGGGACCGCGAGCACCAGCGTCGCCACCAGCGACCAGCCGAGCTCGAGCCAACGCACCTGCAGCCTGATCGCGCAGATCGCGGCCGCGGCCCCGATGATCAGCATGGTGTTGGCGACGTTGCTGCCGAGCACGTTGCCCATCGCGATCTCGCCGCTGCCGGTGCGCGCCGCCGTCAGGCTGACCAGGAGCTCGGGCAGCGAGGTGCCGATCGCGACCAGCGTCAGGCCGACCGACATCCGGCTCATGCCGACGACCAGCGCGATCCACACCGCGCCCCGGACCAGCAGGTCGGCACCGACGACGAGAACGACGAGCCCGGCCAGGACGGCGGTGACCGGGTAGTCGGCGGCCCAGGTCTGGTCTTGCAGCGCGAGCATGCCGGGATGCTACGGCTCGCGACTGTGACTGCGAGAACGACCCGTGAATGCTCCAGTGGACCCATGCCACGGGTCGATCAGAGCAGCATGATCGCCCGCCCACAGTCGTTCCTCGGTCTGCTGTCCCTGCTCGGCCTGCTGCCGTTGACGTCGTGCCTGGAGATGGAGCAGACGGTCGTGCTCGAGTCGGACGGCAGCGGTGTCCAGAAGTTCAGCATGACGATGCGCGAGTCGACGATGGACGAGGTCCGTCGCGCCGCCGCCGCTGTCCACACCGGCGGCGCCCTCGAGCCGACGGCGGTCTTCGACAAGGAGATCGTCGAACGGGAGCTCGTCGATGCCGGCTTCGAGCTGCGCGAGCACGAGGCCACCAAGGCCCACGGCAAGCGCACCGTGAAGCTGGCGGCGGCCTTCGCCGACTTCGCTACCCTGCAGAAGACTCCGCTCGGCGGTTCGCAGGCGGAGTGGGTGTTGGCCAAGGGCCCGAAGGAGGGCACGGCGAAGCTGACCGTCTATCCGCAGGGGCGCGAGGCCTGGCTCGAAGGCCGGCGCAAGGCGGAGGCGCTGAAGGCCGACGACGATCCGCTGGTCGCGCAGTTCTTCGCCAGGCGGCGGCAGCAGCTGGCCGGCCTCGACCTCGTGCTGCGGCTCGAGGTCCCGGGCCAGGTCTACCTGTGGACCAAGAACATGAAGAAGGTCGGTGACCGCAGCGTCGAGGCGCGGGTGTCGGCGGCGGACATCAAGACGCCCGAGGACATGATCCGGCGGCTGTCGCCGCGGTTCGAGGTCGTGTTCGATGCGCGCGACTGCACGCTGCCGCTGCGGTAGCGGGTCCTACTTCTGCCGTCGGAGCACGGCTTCCTTCGCCCGTGGCGAGCGGTGCTCGCGCAGCGCGGCTTCGACCGCGGCGTCGGCGCCGGTCAGGCCGTCGAGGCGGAGCAGGTAGGTCAGCGCGGCCTGCGTGTTGGTCGCGCCGATCGCGCGCAACACCACGGCGCGGTCCTTGGGATCGCGCAGGTGCTGCAGTCGCCGTTCGAGCACCTCGGTCGCGTTCTCGCCGTGCAGCACTTTGGCGATGCGGCCGACGGCGCGGGCGTATTCGGGGTCCTGCACCGGGCCCAGCGAGACGGCCAGGGTGTCGACCAGACCGGTCAGGCGTTGCTCGGCGCAGAGTTGGGCCAGCGCGATCTTGTAGGGCACGTCCTCGGTCTCGCCGCTGGCGCGGGCCACGATCCGACTCCACTGCGGCGCCGCGATGCTGGCGCGCAGGTCACCGCGCTCGGCGAGCAGTCGCGTCGCCTCGGTGCGAACGGACGGCGCGCCCTCGACGGTGAGCGCCGTCAGTTCGCCGGCGGTCTCGACCGCGGCGGCGCCGGCGACGCCGCGGGCGAGGATGGCGGCGAACTGCACGATCGGGTCGTGTTCGACGTCGGCGCCGATCAACGGGTTGCTGCCCGGCCAGCCGACCATCTTGAAGTATGGCCCCCGGTCGCTCGGCAGCTCGAGTCGGGTCGCGATGCCGCTCGCGTCCCGCAGGCAGTAGAGCCGAGACTGCCGCGGTGAGGGCCGCAGATGGACGGAGAGCTTGGGCCAGTCGAGCACGGTGACGGCCGTCTCCTCGGCGCCGCCGCGGACGCGATGGATGATCTGCAGGCGGTGCAGATCGAGGCGATCATCGTGCCTGGTCTTGCCGATCTGTCGTGCGACGACGACGACGTCGGCATCGTTGATGCCGCGCCGCAGTTCCTGGGCCGACAGGCCGGATGCGAGCGCGAGCGCTAGCGCTAGCTTCGGAGCGGGGAAGGTCGAGGGGTGGCGCATGTCAGTTGCCGTAGAAGACCTGCTCGCGCAGGTATGCCATGTTGAGTGAGTTGAATCCGGTCGACGGGTGCAGGGTCGCGCTGTAGGAGAGCGCCGGGCTCATGACGTTGGTCGCGCCGGAGGGGAACAGGCTGGTGTTGCGGATGTGCCCGTCCAACGAGCCGGGGAAGTTGATCGTGTCGTTGCCGTAGAGCCCGTTCGGCATCGGACCGTTCTCGACCAGGCCCATCGAATGGCCGCACTCGTGCGCGAGCACGACCGCCGTGAAGCGGGCGAGCTCGTCGATCGCGGTGTTGATCTCGGTCGTCCTCGGGTCGTTCTTCGTGCCCTGCAGGCGCTCCCGGTCCTCGGTGTCGGCGCCGACCGCGAGGCCGCCGAGCGCCGGTGCGAGCGGATCGAACGCGAGGCGGAAGTCGCAGCTCGACGGCTCGGCCATGCCGGCTTCGACGATCGTGAACAGGAAGATGCCCAGCCGGGAGCCCTGGTAGTCGAACAGCGTGTTGTCGTCCTGGGTCTCGTTCTTCGGGTCGAAGATCGCGACCCCCAAGGTCCCGGGCGAGGTCGGCGAGCCGCCGATGCTGATCCGCGAATAGGCCAGGCTGGAATAGGGCACGCTGGTGCTGTTGCCGAAGGAGCCGTTCGGTTGCTGCAGCGTGAAGGTCACGTTGGCGCCGCTGTAGAAGGCCGCGAGCTCGGTCAGCAGGCTCTGCTTGAACATGTCCTGCACGACCTCGTTGCTGTCCTTGCCGGCGCTGACGTCGGTGAGCGCCGGCGTCCGGTTGAGCCCGACGATGTGGAGCAGATCGACGAAGTCGCTGCGACCGTTGCTGCCGGCGAACGCGGTGGCGGTGGCGGCGCTCGCCGTCGGGGTCGCGCCGAAGCTCTCCTGATCGCGTTCGAAGTCGAGATACCAGACCTGGCTGCCGTTGACCGCGGTCTCGAACGGCCGCAGGGCGTCGGTGAAGTTCTTGATCCTGACATCGAATTGCTTGGGCGTCGACGCCAGGCCGGAGGCGTCGATGGCGGCGCACCTCAGCGTGACCTCGCCCTGAGGAAACGTGACGCCGCTCGGGACCCGATAGCTGGCAGTGGTGGGCGTCGCATTCGTCACCGTGAGCACGGCCTGCAGGTCGGTGCCGGCCGGCAGCGAGCCGGAAGGGCCATGCACCGCGACGTCGGCGATGACGGTGACGTGATCCACGGCCGTGGCGTCGCTGAAGGCGAGGTCGAGCGCCCAGCCGTTGGGAGCGACCTGCAGCATGCCACCGGCAGGTCCGGTGCCGTTGAGTTCGCGGTCGATCGCGGCGATGGTCACGTTGGACAGCACGGGCAGGCTGCCGTCGGCGTGACCGATGACCACGGCCGAGCCGGCGGTGCCGTGAATGCCGATGGCGCTGCGCACGAGATCGTTCTCGCTCGACCACGTGATGGTCGAGACGCCGGCTTCGATGCCGACGCCGACGCCGAGGGTGATCTCGAGCAAAGTGCTCGACAGCAACGTCGGGGCCGCGTCGATCGCGCCCAGGGTCGCGTCGGTCGACAAGGCGAAGTCGGCATCGCTGAGCGATCC
>JAGQRA010000492.1 GCA_020425885.1 Planctomycetota bacterium
AGAGCCAGCTGTCTTTCGGCGAGATGCACTACTTCCCCACCAACATCAGCCTGCGCGACGGCAACCTCTACCTCGACCTGCGTCGGATGGCGCCGCAGTACTGCCAGCGGTTCTGGGACAGCGCCGGGGGCGTCGTCGGTTCGGCGGTCGAGCTCGCGCGCGTCGTCGCCGGCTCCTTCCAGCTCGGCGCCGATTCGCCGGTGTTCGACGTGGCGACGCAGAGCGCCATGCTGACCCGGCGATCGATCCTCGAACGCGGCAGCGCCAGCAACCTGGTGCAGGTGACCGACTCGGCCTGGCATTGGCGCGACGGCGGCCTGGGACGCACGACCTACTGGCACAACGGCTCGCAGGACGGCTTCTACTCCTTCTGCTGGTTCCGCACCGATGGCGTCGCGATCGTGCTCTGCACCAACTCGGATGTCGCCGACTACGGCACCGGCCTCGAGGCGGCCGCCGACCTGGTCACGACGTGGCCGACCGACGACCTGTTCCCGAGCTATGGCATGCCGTCCTTTCCGCGCCGGCCGAACCTCACCGGCGCGGCCGTGGCCACGCTGCCCAACCTCACGCACCAGCCGTTCGTCCTCCACGGCGACAACCTCGATCAGGTCACGCAGGTCGTGTTCGGCGGCTCGCACGTGCTGGTGCCGGCTCTCGCCACGGCGTGGGCGAACGGCTACATCCGGATCATCAGCCCGACCGAGCTGCACGTGTTCCCGCCGCAGGGTACCGTGCCCGGCAGCTACGGCGTGCAGGCCTTCTCGGCGCTCGGCGCCGGCAACACCGTCAACGTCAGCGTCACCCAGACGCCGACCTTCACGGTCGCGGCGACAGACTACGTGATCGGCGGCGCGATGCCGTTCTCGGCCCTCGCCAGCCGAGGCAATCTCCCGGGCTCGACCTTCGTCGCACTCGGCTTCAGCCCGTCAGGGCTGCCGTCGGTCATGCCGGGCGTCGTCTCGCTCGGCATCGGCAACGGCTTCGCGGAGCTGTTCACGAGCGACCTGCGCGTGTTCAGTCCGGTGACCGGCGTGACGCGGTGGGACTTCCCCGGCATCGCCGGCTGGTCGGACCTCTACCTGCAGGCCGCCGCGCTCGTGCCGAACAGCACCAATCCGTTCCCGCTGCCGACGACCGGCGTCGTCACGGTCCATCGCCTGTGAGCGCCGGTGGCGCCCGGTCTGCGTCCGCCAGCAGGATCGCGAGCCGCGCGATGCCGCGCGACAGGACCTTGCGGGTCGCAGCCTCGCTCTTGCCGAGCCGCGCCGCGATCTCGGCGTGCGACAGGCCCTGGAGCCGTGACCAGGTCACCACGTCGCGTTCGTCGGCCGACAGCCGGGCGAACGCCGCCTCGACCACCGACAGCTGCTCGCGCGCGCTCGCGTGCAGGCTCGGCGACGGACCGGTCGCGGCCAGCACGTCGGCCTCGATCCGCTCCTCGCGCGCGCCTTCGCGTTTGCCCGCGCGCCAGTGCTCGAGGCGATCGACGATCTTGCGGTGCGCGGTCGTGAACAGCCAATCACGAAAGCCGGACTCGCCGCCGTGGCGGAAGCGATCCGAATGCCGCAGCACCTCGCGAGCCACCGACTGCACGATGTCGCCGCTCTCCTCCCGCGCCCGGAGTTCAGCTCCCATACGCTGGCGAACGAATGCCCGCAACGACGGCAGCAGACGCGCCACCAGTTCGTCCACGCAATTCGATCGTTCGACGGACATGCCTACCTGAATCTAACCCGAGACCGGGGTCACGGCCCGGTCCATCGCGCCGGTCCATCGCGCCGGTGCGGCGCGGCGGATCGCCGCCCCCGACCGACGCCGGCAAACGGTACGACCCCACCCACCCGCTACCATCCGGCCGCTTGGAACACGACCCTCTCCCGCCCGGCACGTCCAGCGAAGACGTGTTCGTCGACTTCGTGCACCGGCTCGAGAGCGGGCAGGTGATCGACTTCGAACGCGTCTGCGCGGACCACCCGACGCTGGCACCGGACCTGCGGCGCTTCCATCTGCGCTGGCTGGCGATGACGCGTGCGTTCACCGCCATGTCGGTCGACACCGTCGACGGGGATCTCGCCGCCGATTCGATCCCGTTCGCGGCGCTGATGCAGCGACTCGGCACCGAGAGCTCGCGCATCGACCGCTACCGTATCGGCGCGGAGATCGCCCGCGGCGCGATGGGCCGTGTCGTGCTGGCCTGGGACGAAGCGCTGCGTCGCGAGGTCGCCCTCAAGGTCGACCGCGGCCCGAACGAGCCCGGCCGCCAGCAGCGGCGCTTCCTCGAGGAGGCCCAGATCATCGCCCAGCTCGACCATCCCGGCATCGTGCCGATCTACGAGCTCGGTCTCGACGGCGAGGGTCGGCCGTTCTTCAGCATGCCGCTCGTGCGCGGGCAGGATCTCGGCCGCATCCTCGACCTGGCGGCCACCGGCAGCGAGGGCTGGTCGCGCACGCGGGTGCTCGACGTGCTCGTGCGCGTCTGCGAGGCCATGGCCTACGC
>JAGQRA010000493.1 GCA_020425885.1 Planctomycetota bacterium
CGCTCGACGACGATCTCGTAGTGCTCCCGCGGCCAGTCCTTGTAGTAGTCCGACCTGGCGAGCGACTCGGCGCCATCGAGCACGGCCGTCAGGCTGTTCGCCACGACGATGAAGTAGGGACTGTTGTCCGAGCCCGGGTAGCGACTGGTCGTCGTCTTCGCGATGCCGGTGTTCAGGAAGACGTCGTCCGGGATCAGTTCGGCATTGAGCTGCTCGACGAACTCGGAGATCCCCCAGGCGAACCGGGTCCGCGGCGGGAAGCCCATGACGCGTGTCGTCAACCTGGGAGCGTCGCGCATGACGATCGCCTGTTCGCGGATGAAGGTCCTCACGTCGCCTGATTCCCAGGCGACCACGTCGACGGTGCTGTCCCTGACGGCCATGTGGGCGTAGGGGCAGGGAGCGAACTTGAAGCCGTAGAACTCGTTGGGCACCGTGACGAACTCGTGGATCCACCTCCACAGGTCGGCGACCACATCTTCTGCGAGTGCCATGGGGTCGATGCGCGGTCGCCTCAGAACAGCGTGTAGCAGAGGATGTCGACGCCGCCGTCTTCCTCGCTGGCCTCGTCGGCGAGCGCGTTCGCCAGCTGCTGGAGTCGGGGTGCGATCGCGGCGAGCGAGTCGTCCCCGCGGCGTCGCCAGTACGCCGCCAGGGCGTCGATCAGCCCCTCGCGGCGGTTGCCCAGCGGCAGCTCGAAGTCCTCCGGTTGCATGACCGCGAGCGCCGGTGGTTCGAAGTAGCTCGCACTGCCGACATCCAGCCAGGGCGGGAAGTACGCGGCGGCGCCGTTGCTGCGCCTGGCCGCAGCCAGCGGGACGATGGCCGAGTCGAACAACTCGCCGGCCAGCGTGGACGTGGGGCGAGGCGCAGCGGAGTGCATCTTCGTGCTGCCGTCGTTCGTTGCCGCGACGGCTGGTTGCTCGTGCTTCCACACCAGCCGATCCTCGACCACGAGCAGGTCCAACCCGGTGCGCATGAAGCAGCGGTAGGCGTCCTGTGGCGTGCACACGATCGGCTCGTCGCGGACGTTGAACGACGTGTTGACGAGCACCGGGCAACCGGTCAGCGCGTGGAACGCTTCCAGGACCCGGCGGAACTCGGGATTGGCGCCATCGCCGACGGTCTGCACGCGAGCGCTGTAGTCGACGTGGGTGACCGCCGGGACGTCGCTGCGCCGTTGGTCGAGGAGCGACAGCATGTCTTCCGCCGCGGTGGCCGCCCGCTGCATCGCCAGCCGGCGTTCCCGCCGCACCGGCGCGACCAGCAGCATGTAGGGGCTCTCGCCGTCGAGATCGAAGTAGTCGGCGGCGTGGGCGGCCAGCACGGCGGGCGCGAACGGGCGGAAGCTCTCGCGGAACTTGATCTTCAGGTTCATCCGGCGCTGCATGTCCGGCGACCGCGGGTCGCCGAGGATCGAACGCGATCCCAGTGCCCGCGGGCCGAACTCCATCCGGCCGTTGACGAAGCCGACGATGTTGCCGTCGGCGAGGGCCGCGGCGACGACCCGGCAGCGTTCGTCGGGATCCGGGAGGTGCTGGTTGGGGATCCGCTCGCGGTCGAAGTAGGCCTCGACCTCGCGCGGCGAGGAGGCCGGACCGAGCAGGCTTCCCCGGAGTCCGTCGCGCGATCCGTTCGGTCGCCGCGGTGCGCCGAAGATCTGATGCGACGCCAGCAGCGCAGCGCCGACCGCACCGCCCGCATCGCCGGCTGCGGGTTGCACGAACAGGCCGGCGAGGCCCGACTCGCGCCAGACGCGGCCGTTGGCGACGCAGTTCAGCGCGACGCCGCCGGCCATCGCCACGTTGCGCAGTGCCGTGAGCTTCGTGGCATGCGCCACGATCCTCTTGACGACCTCCTCGGTGACGGCCTGGACCGAGGCCGCGATGTCCATCTCGCGCCGCGTGATCTCCGACTCGGGCTGGCGCGGCGGGCCGTCGAACACATCTTCCCAGCGCGCGTTGGTCATGAGCGGGGAGTCGAGGAAGCCGAACGCGGCCGTGTTCAGCCGGAACGAGCCGTCGTCCTTGATGTCGATCAACTCGTCCCGGATCCGCTGCGCGTAGCGGGGCCGCCCGTACGGTGCCAGGCCCATCAGCTTGTACTCGCCGGAGTTGACCTCGAACCCGCAGAAGTAGGTGAACGCGCTGTACAGCAGGCCGAGGGAATGCGGGTACTTCATCTCCTCGAGCAGCTCGATCCGGTTGCCGCGGCCGACGCCGATCGTGCAGGTGGCCCACTCGCCGACGCCGTCGATCGTCACGATCGCCGCCGCGTCGAACGGCGACGGGAAGAAGCAGCTCGCCGCATGCGCCATATGGTGATGGCTGAAGAGGGTGCGGGCGCGCTCGCCGAGCAGGGCCTCGACTTCCTGCTCGAAGCGGGCCTTGGTGCCGAGGAGAGCACAGCTCGCCGATACGAACTGCTCGCGGCCGGCGGGCGCCACCGTGATCGTGTTCTTGACGACCCGGTCGAGCGTCAGCAAGGGGCTGTCGTAGAACACCACGGCTTGCAGCTGCGACGGCTCGATGCCGGCCTCCCCGAGGCAGTAGCTCGCGGCGCGTTGCGGGAAGCGCGAGTCGTGCTTCAGGCGCGAGAAGCGCTCTTCCTGTGCCGCCGCCACGATCTCGCCGTCCAGGACCAGAGCGGCGGCGGAGTCGTGGTAGTAGGCCGAGATGCCGAGTACGTAGCCCATCCGGGCGCGCGTTCCGAGGAAGAGACGAGGGGGTCGAGGCTGCGACCGCGAGGCGAGATCGAGGCTGAGGCCCGACTCGAGCGCGCCGAGCGTACCACAACGCGGCGAGATTGACACTCGGGCCAAGGCGCTCCCGGCGCTCCCCAGGTGACGCCGGGGTGGGGGAGCGCAACGAATCCCGGCTCGCGTGGATTTCGTGCAGCGACCACGACACCTGGAGGAAATGGGGGCACGGTCCGCTCGACCGCTTCCCCACTCGCCTGATTTCGCTCCTCCGATGAACCTGTTTCGTACCGCATCCCTCCTCGCCATCTCGGGTCTGTCCACCAGCGCGATCGCGCAGGCCGACTGGACCGCGCTCGCCCCTGCCACCTCACCGTCGCCGCGGGCCGGCGTGACCGGGGTCACGGACGGCAACGTCTGCATGATCTTCGGCGGCAAGCCGAACAGCACGAGCGAGCTCAACGATCTGTGGAGCTTCGACGGCGCGAACTGGACCGACATCACGCCGACGACGGGACCGCTGCCGCCGGCGCGCGATTGGTACGGCCTCGCCTTCGACAGCGGTCGCAGCCGCCTCGTGCTCTTCGGCGGTCGCTCGACCGCGCTCGCCGCCGACCTCGGCGACACCTGGGAGTTCGACGGCACGGTGTGGAACCCGCTGACACCGGGCTCCGCGCCGAGCATTCGGCGTTGGACCGTGATGACCTACGATGCCTCGCGCAACGAGACGATCCTGTTCGGCGGCGCCAACGGCTCGACCTACTACAACGACACCTGGAGTTGGAACGGCAGCAACTGGACGGCCCTGTCGCCGGCGACGAGCCCCAGCATCCGCGGGCGCGGCGCCTTGACCTACGATCCGAGTCGCCAGGAGATGATCTACTATGGTGGCCGCAACGCCGCCGGCGCGCTCGCCGAGACGTGGCGCTGGGACGGCTCGACGTGGACCCAGATTCCGACCACGACGGCGCCGGGTTCCGGCGGCGTCGGCGGCCTGTTCGCCTTCGCCATGACCTACGACGAGGTGCGCGATCGCCACGTCATCTTCGGCGGCACCCGCACCGGCGGCACCTTGGCCGGCACGTGGGAGTTCGATGGCGCGGACTGGGCGCAGCGCTCGCCGGCCAA
This sequence comes from Planctomycetota bacterium, assembly GCA_020425885.1. The sequence goes on from JAGQRA010000493.1 coordinate 3,827, forward strand.
CGTGCCCGCGTCGCGCACCGTGCCGTCGCTGACGTTCGTGCCGGCGCTCGGCAAGTCGATCCTGTTCGGCGGCTTCCAGAGCACGCAGCTCAGCGACACCTGGGAATACCAGACCTCGCCGCCGGCGTCCGCGACCGACCTCGGCACCGGCTGCAGCGGGAGCGGCGGCCAGCTCACGCTGAGCGCCGACAGCATGCCGTGGCTCGGCGACACCTTCTCGGCGACGGCGACCAACACCGCTGCCGGCAGCCTCGTGTTCGAGCTCACCAGCCTGTCGCACACGCTGTTCAGCGGCGGCGCGCTGCCGGCGCCGTTGAGTGGGCTCCACCCGGCCGGTGGTGCCGGCTGCGACCTGCTCGTCGGCGACGACATCGTCACCTTCCGTGGCAGCGGTGGCGCGCCGATCGTGCTGTCGACGACGCTGCCGGCCGTGGCGGCGTTCATCAATCTGCCGATCAACAAGCAGGTCCTCTCGATCGAGCTGGCCGGCGCCGGCATCGGCTTCATCGGTTCGAGCAACGGCATCGAGTTCCGCTGCGGCCTGCGCTGATCCGCGATCGTCCGGATCGCCACGCCTCGCCGCGCCAACGCCGAGCCTAGTGGTTCGGCAGGCTGTCGCTGAACGAACGACCGCGAAAGTCGCCGGGCAGGCCGGCGAGTCCGAGCACGGTGGCGGCGATGTCGGCTGCCGCCGCCGTGCGCTCGGTGAAGGCGCCGCCGCACCGGCTCGCGAGCACCTCGAATGGCCGGCCGTTCGCCTTGCTCGAACCGGCGGCGATCAGCAGCGGTGCACGTCCCTGCAGCGACAGGCGGTGGCATTCCGCGCGCAGGATCGCCGCGGCATCGCGCCAGGCAAGAACCTCGGGGTGTACCAGCCAGCAGGCGAAGAGCGGGCGCTCGTCAGCGATGGCGAGCCGGCGCACGCAATCGACGATCAGCTTGGCGAGGCCGACCTCGTCGGGAAACGTGGTCGTCTGGCCGTCGATGACCACGGTCGGTCCGAACGGTCGGGGCGGCGATGCCGACTGCCAGGTGCAATGATGATCGAAACCGTCGGCGCGTGGATCGCCGGCGAAGTTGCCGAAGACAGCGGTCCGGTATCCGCCTGCCCGCATCCGTTCGGCGGTGACACACAGGGCGTCCATGTGTTCCGCGACGAGGAAGATGTCGGTGCGGGCAGCGTCGGCGGAGCAGCCACTCAGCACGACG
>JAGQRA010000494.1 GCA_020425885.1 Planctomycetota bacterium
AACCCTTACCTGGCGAGTGCGAGACGTGCCGGCCACTCGCTGACTGGCCGGCCGCACCTCGGGCTTTCACCCTGGAACAGACCCCTCTGATTCGCGATGCCGTCTCGGCGTCCGGAAGCTCGTCAGGGGATCCTGGAGACAAGAAAGAGCTCCGTCAGGAGGCATGGTCCCAACGGAACACCATTTCGACGAGCGCGGGGCACCCGCGGGTTCCGTTGCGGTCCAGGATTTTCCGCCCCACCACTAGATGGACTGCTCAGCTGAACACGGGGCGCGCCGGGTCGCCCCTTCGCGCAATCGCCTCGATGTGCTCGGCGACCTGCATGGCGCGGGCAATGCACTGGTCGCTGTTGTGGTACTCGTAGCGACCGAAGCGGCCGAAGGTGATGTAGCCGCTGGTGTCGAACCACTCGCGCACGCGGGCGATGCGGGCGGCGAACTCGAGGTTCTGATCGATGTAGGCGAACTCGTTGTCGCACCACTCGAGCAGGACGACGCGCTCGGGTTCGAGGATGCCGGCGCGCCCGAGCGCCGCGACCACGTTCCGGGCCCAGGCCTTGTCCGGTGCGAGATCGCCACGATGGGTCACCTCGGCCAGGAACGAGCCGTGACCGGCGGGCGCGTTCTCGGGTGAGTAGTTGCTGAAGTAGGTGACCCGGTTGACGGGGCCCTGTTCCTGGAACGGCAGGTAGACCCAGCTCAGGGGCGGTAGCGGTTCGTCGAGTTCGACGCCGATCATGAGGTTGACCAGCGAGATCGGCTCGAGGGCACGGATGTCGGCGCGGATCGCGTCGGGGATGTCGGCGATCGCCGCTTCGATCTGCGGCAGCGGGACGGTGTTGACGACCAGGTCGTAGTCCTCACCGTCGACCGCGAAGCGATCGCCGCGGCGCTCGATGCGCGCGGCCGTGATGCCGCACTGCAGGTCGAAGCCGCCGCCCAGGACGGTGCCGCGGACCAGCTGTTCGAAGCCGCCGTTTCGCGGGAACCAGAACACCGACTGGTGGCTGTAGCCCTCGGTCTGCATGCCGATCGCCGACTTCAGGATGTCTTCGATCGGCGCCTCGGGCACGCGGCCCGAGACCCAGCTGCTCGCCAGCCGGCGCAGGTCGCACTCCCAGATCTTCTCGTTGTAGGGGATCATGAAGTGCCGCGCGAAACCGGCCCCCATGCGCCAGTGGACCCAGTCGTGGAAGTTCTCCGGGCATGGCACGCCGGCGCGCCGTTCGGCGAACGCCTCGACATAGCCCGCCACGCACTCGACGATCGCCTCCTTGGTCAGGTGGCCGACGCCGTTCTCGAACGGGTAGGGGACCCAGCGATCGTGCCAGCGGATCTTGGTGTTGCGCACGGTGCGCACGGTGCCGTCTTCGCCGCCGCAACGTGCGAGCTGCCAGTCGAGGACGGTCCGGTCCTTGGAGAACAGGATGTGCCCGCCGGCATCGTCGAAGGTGAACTCGCCGTAGCGCCGGCTCTTGCAGAGACCGCCTGGCCGATCGGACTTCTCGAGGACGGTCACGCGGTGGCCGCTGGTCGACAGCATGCGGGCCAGAGCGGTGCCGGAGATGCCGCCGCCGAGGATGGCGATCTTCACGCGAGGAGTTCCGACTGGTTGGGCATGGCGAGCGGAGAAACTTACCGCACACGCGGCGGCCGTCGAGCACGAGTCTCGCGTCGGGGGGTGGTCAGGAGAAAACCGCCCGCTGCACCGGGACTTCTCGTCCTGCCCTCTCCATGATGCCGGCCCGTGCCGACCGACCCTGTCACTGCGCACCCCGTGGCGGAGCTGCCGCGCGCGACGGAACGGATGGCCGTGCTGGCGTTGACGGCGGCGGCCTTCGCACTGAACCTCAACGTCAACGTGCTCGGCGCACTGTTGCCGTTCCTGCGCGATCTCGCGGTCGTCGACGGCGATGGCGCGTTCGTGCTGGTGATGGCCAGCGCCTTCGGCACCGCGGCCGGCTCGCTCCTGGTCGGCCCGATCGTGCGGCGGCTCGGCCGCAAGCCGGCGCTGCTGTTCGGGCTGCTGCTGTTCGCAGCCGCGAGCCTGCTGCACCTGCTGGCCGATACCGCTGCGGTCCTCGCCGTGCTGCGCGCGGTGACCGGCTTCGCCGCCGGGTTCGCCTACGCCACCGCTTCGGCGTTGGCGGCGGAGGTGTCGCCGTACTCGCGGCGTGGTGCGGCCATGGGCTGGTTCTCGGCCGGCATGTTCCTGGCCGTGCCGATCGGCATGCCGCTCACGGTCTGGCTCGCCAGCGCCGGATCCTGGCGCTCGATCTTCGCCGTGCAGGCCGCGGTCGGCGCCGTCGCGTTGGGGTTCAGCTGGCGCGTCGTGCCGGCGATCGCCCAGGCACCGGTGCGGGTCAGGTTCCGCGATGTGCTCGGCGACCGCCAGGTCGTGGCCGGGCTCGGCGCGACGATGCTGCACGTCGGCTCGTTCTTCACGACCGTGCAGCTGGCGACGACCTGGCTCGACGAGACCGGGCGCGTCGCGAAGGAAGATCAGCTGTGGCTCTGGGTCGGAATGGGCCTGCTGTCCGTGATCGGCAGCGCCTCGCTCGGGCGCCTCAGCGACCGACTCGGCAAGCGGTTCTTCGTGCTGTCCTGCTCGGTCGTGCTGGTCCTGTGTTTCGGTCTGCTCGCCGGCGAACCGGGCCCGCACGTCATGCTCGTCGTGGCGGCGGCGCTGGCGATCGCGGCGGCGGCGCGAACGGGCCCGCTGCAGGCATTGGTCTCCGGCCTCGTCGAGGCGCATCAGATGCCGGCCCTGATGGGGCTGCGCAGCGCCTTGATGCAGTTCGGCATCGGCATCTTCGCCCTGGTCGCGCAGCGGCTGCCGGCCGAGTTCGGCTTCGGCGGCGTGCTCTGGTTCGCTGCCGGCTGTCAGGCGCTGTCCTACTTCGCGATCCGTTTCGGAGTAGGCCCGCGGTGACGGAATCGGACCCGACCGGGCCACACCGGCACGCCGGCTGCGCTGGCGCGCGCTTTTCCACGACCACCTCGAGGTCCCGATGATCCGTTCGTTCGCAGTTCTCGTCTCGGCCCTTCTGCTCTCGCTCCACTCCTGCGTTACCCATCGCGCCCAGCTGCGTATCGGCAGCGCCGACCGCGTGTTGGTCAGCCGAACCGGCGCCGACGGCGCGACGGAGCGATTCGTCCTCGACATCCAGGGCGGCGGCGACCGGGCTTCGCTGCGCGTCCAGACCGAGTACGACAAGAAGCGGCCCTTCCTCGGCTTCCAACTGCTCGAACTCGATCGCGACGCCGCTGCCGCGCGCGGTCTGGAGCCCTACTCGGGACTGATCGTCCAGGGCACCTACGAGCACTCGAGCGCGCGTCGGGCCGGCGTCGTGCCCGGCGATGTCCTGATCGAGCTGGCCGGCAGCGAGGCGACCGCTCTGTCGCAGGTGGCCGACATCGAGGCCGGACTCACCGAAGGGCAGAAGATCGTGGCCCGCATCCGTCGCGGCGACAAGGAACTCGGCCTCGAACTCGTGACCAAGGTGCTCGACGAGCGCGTCACCGACACCGAGGACGTGGCGCTCGACTCGGTGCAATCGCACAAGCCCTACGCCGGTGTCACGCTGCGCGGCATCCCGGCGCATTGGTGCGAGCGGATCTACGGCGAACGTCGCAACGCCATCGTCATCGCCGGCGTCGAGGTCGGATCCCCGGCCTGGCTGGCCGGGCTCCGCAGCGGCGACATCATCGATCGGGTCGATGGCATGCCGGTGCCCGAGCTGCCGGCCCTGGCCCGGACCATCGCCGAGCGCGGCGAGGTCGGGCAGCCGATCCGGCTACAGGTCTCGCGCGCCGCGGGGGATGCCTTCGAGGCCAGCGTCGACCTGCACGACTACAGCGGCGAGACCAATTTCTGGATCCCGCTGGTCACCGACATCGAGAACGGCGTCTACCGCGACCGCTGGAGCATCGGTCCGCTCGGCCTGATCATGAGCAACCGCAACACCTACCTCGCCGATTCGTCGACCCGCGCCGTCGGCACGCGCAACGTGTTCTCGGCGTTGCTCGGGCTGATCCGGGTCGAGACCACGCCCGACAACACCGCGGTGCGCCTGCTCTGGTTCATCCGCTACGACAGCTGAGCGTCAGCGCTGGCAGCCGGCGCACCAGTAGCTGCTGCGACCCTGATCGACGGTTCGCCTGATCAGTGCGCCGCAGCGATGGCACGGCTCGCCCATGCGCTCGTAGACATCGAGCTCACGCGCGAAGTAGCCGGCGTCCTCGCCGACGCCGACGAAGTCCCGGAACGATGTTCCGCCGGCGGCGATGGCGGCGCGCAGCACCTCGACGACGGCCGTGGCCAGCACCTGGCATTCACCACGCGACAGCGAGCCCGCCGCCCGCCGCGGCCGCACCGCGGCCCGCCAGCACGATTCGCTGGCGTAGATGTTGCCGATCCCGACGACCAGGCGTGCGTTCATCAACAGCGCCTTGATGCTGCACTTCTTGCGCCGCGAGATGCGGTGCAGGAAATCGCCGTCGAAGCCGGGCTCGAGCGGTTCCTGGCCGAGATCGCGCAGCCAGGGGTGCAGCGGCAGCGTGGCGGCATCAGCCGCGCCGAGGGCGCCGAACCGGCGCGGGTCGACGTAGCGCACCAGGCGGGTGCCGAAATGCATGCGCCAGTGCTCGTGCTTGCGCCACGGCGGCGGCTCGGCCCGCCGCCTGGGCTCGACGCAGAGCCGCCCGGTCATGCCGAGGTGGACCAGCGCCAGCGGGCGCCCGGCACCGCCGAAGCAGAGCAGCAGGAACTTCGAACGCCGCATCACCGCAAGGCACCGCCGGCCCTGCATCGCCACCAGGGCCTCGACCGGGATCGGCCACCGCAGGTCGTGGCGCGCGAGTTCGACGAGATCGAGACGGCGGCCGACCAGATGCGGTTCGGCGCCGGCACGAACGGTCTCGACTTCGGGGAGCTCGGGCACGTGGGCTGTAGGGTCGGGCGCGAGGTGGGATGAGGGGCGAGGCGAGGATCGCGGGGAACATGCTGCGGTGCAACTGTGGCGTCGCTAGCATCCTTGGCCGAAAGATGACCAAGACACCCGGATCGCGCAGACTGCATCACATCGGCATCGCCGTCCGGTCGATCGCCGAGTCGCTCCCGCACTGGACCGACGGGCTCGGTCTCGAGCTGGTCTCGACCGACGATGTCCCGGCCCAGGGCGTGCGGGTCGCGGTGCTGATGGCGGGCCCGACCCGGGTCGAGCTGATCGAGCCGTTCGGCGACGATTCGCCGGTCGCCAAACACCTCGAGAAGCGCGGGCCCGGGGTGCACCACATGGCCTTCGAGGTCGAGGATTGCCAGGCCGCGATCGACGGCATGGCGGCGGCCGGATCGCCGATGATCGATCGGACGCCCAAGCCCGGGGCGCATGATTGCCGGGTCGCGTTCGTCCACCCCAGAGGCATGGACGGCGTGCTGACCGAGCTGGTCGAGGATCCGAACCATGGCGAGGCTTCGCATGGATGAGGCCATGAAGCACCTGCTCGAGCTGCGCGAGAAGTCGCTGCACGGCGGCGGCGAGCGGCGTATCGCGGCGCAGCACCAGAAGGGCAAGCTGACGGCGCGGGAGCGGATCGACCTGCTCGTCGATCCGGGCACGTTCGTCGAGGTCGATCGTTTCGTGCAGCACCGCTGCCGTGACTTCGGCATGGACGGCGATCAGAACCAGATCCTCGGCGACGGCGTCGTCACCGGCAGCGCCCGCGTCGACGGCCGCCCGATCTTCCTGTTCTCGCAGGACTTCACCGTCTTCGGCGGCAGCCTGTCCGAGACCCACGCGCAGAAGATCTGCAAGGTCATGGACATGGCCGTGAAGATGGGCGTGCCCGTGGTCGGCCTCAACGACTCCGGTGGCGCCCGTATCCAGGAAGGCGTCGTCTCGCTCGGCGGCTACGCCGACATCTTCCTGCGCAACACCCTGGCCAGCGGCGTCGTGCCGCAGATCAGCGCGATCATGGGGCCGTGCGCCGGCGGCGCGGTCTACAGCCCGTCGATCACCGACTTCATCTTCATGGTCGAGGGCACGAGCTTCATGCATATCACGGGGCCCGATGTGGTGAAGACCGTGATGCACGAGGAGACCACCAGCGAGGAACTCGGCGGCGCCCAGGTCCACAGCGAGACCTCGGGCGTGGCCCACTTCACCGCCAGCGACGACGCCGCCTGCCTGCTGCAGATTCGCGAGCTGCTCTCCTACCTGCCGCTCAACAACGCCGAGGATCCGCCGTACCGACCCGCCGCCGACGACGTCAACCGCACCGAGGAAGCGCTCGACACGATCGTGCCGCCGTCGAGCGATCAGCCCTACGACATGCGCGAGGTCGTGCGGCTCGTCGTCGACGACGGCCGCTTCTTCGAGGTCCACGGCCGCTACGCCAAGAACATCGTCGTCGGCCTCGCCCGCCTCGGCGGCCGCGTCGTCGGCATCGTCGGCAACCAGCC
>JAGQRA010000495.1 GCA_020425885.1 Planctomycetota bacterium
GCGCCATCGGGCGGGCGATGCGAGAACGAGGTGCCGCCGCCGCTGCCGAAGACGTGGAAGCCGTGGGCGCCGATCGTGGTCGCGCCGCTCACCGTCGCCAAGGTCGTCTGCACCGTGCCCGAACCGTTCGGCTCGATCGCGACCAGGGTCCAACCGCCGATGTCGACCGCGAAAGTCGAGGAGTTGTATAGCTCGACGAACTCGCCGCTCGGCGAGGCGTCGTAGACCAGCTCGTTGATGACCACGGTGTTCGGGGCGAGCGTGGCGGTGATCGGGATGGCGTGCATTGCCGGCGGGTTGACGCCGTTGTCCACCGTCAGCCGCACCGTGTGCGTGCCGGGTCCGAAGATCAGGCTCGGGCTCGGCGCCGTGCTGACGACGACGTTGTCGATCTCCCAGGAGTGACTGAGGATCGGCGCGCCGATCGACACCGAGGTGTCGGTGAAGTTCACCGTGAGCGGGGCCTGCCCCGAGGTCGCACTCGCGGTGAAGCCGGCCGTGAGCCGGGTGGCGGTGATCGTCGCCGGTGCCGAGGTCTGCGGACCGTTGACGCCGTTGTCCACCGTGAGCTGCACCGTGTGCGTGCCGGCGACGAACTGGAATTGCGGGTTGTGTTGCGAACTCGCGTGCACGCCATCGACGAACCAGTCCCAGCTCGTGATCGATGCGCCGATCGCCGTCGAAGTGTCATTGCACTGGACCTGGGTCTGCTCGGGCGCGAGCAGCGGGCTGGCGGTGAAGCTCGCGGTCAGCGTGCTCGCGGTGATGTAGTTGGTGCGCCTCAGCGTGGCCGGCGGGTCGATGCCGTTGCCGACCGTGAGCCTGACGGAGTGCCAACCGGCGCCGTAGACGAACGGCGACGGGTACTGCACCGTGCTGTCGATGATGCCGTCGTCATCGAAGTCCCAGGCCCAGCTGTTGATCGCGGCGCCGGTCGAGGTCGACGAATCGGTGAACTGGACCGACAGCGGTGCCGGGCCGCTGGTAGTGTTGGCGGTGAAGTTCGCAGTCAGCGCGCCCGCGGTGATGTAGTTCGGCCGCAGCAGGGTCGAGGTCGTGCTGCCGTTGTAGACCGTGAGCCTGACCGAGTGGACTCCGGGACCGTAGACGTGGGCCGGGTTCTGCTGCGTCGAGTCGATGATGCCGTCATCGTCGAAGTCCCAGGTCCAGGCCACGATCGGCAACCCCGTGGCCGTCGAGGTGTCGGTGAACTGCACTGACAATGGCGCCGCGCCGGACAGCGGGGTGGCGGTGAAGCCGGCCTGCAGCGTGACCGGCGTGATCGGATCGACGCTGAGGTAGAAGTTGCCGGTGGAGGAAAGGTAGCCGCCGACGCGAACGTAGATCGTCTCGTACTGCGCGACCGAGGCCGTCACGGCGGACTGATAGCCGCAGCTGTCGTCGTTGCAGCCGAGGCTGGTGAGGCCGCCGCAGCTGCCGCGGAACACCTCGAGGACGGTGTCGAGCGGATTGGTCGGATGTGCCTGACAGGTGTTGAACGAATAGAGGCTCGCACTCGGAGCGATGAAGCGGAACCAGCGATCGATGCCGCCCGCTCCACATGGCATGAGCGGGGACGAGCTCGAGTAACCGGCGTTGGTGAAGGCGGCGCTCTGGCCGATGCCGACCGGCCTGGCACCACTGCAGTCGTCGTCGGGCGGAACCGGCCCCGAGATGAAGGAGTAGGCGAAAGTGAGGTTGGGGACGCGTGGCGTGAAGAGCGGGCCCGCGAACGCGGCATTGCTGGCCTCGCCTGCGCTCAGGCTCACCTCTGCCGTCGAGTAGGTCTGGTTGCTGCCGTTGCCGTTGGTGTAGGCGAAGGCGACGCCATAGGCGCGCAGGGCAAATCCCCATGAGCCGGGGGTCACGTTCCCCGTCTGCAGCCCGATCCGCGTCGGCTGGCCCGGCCCCGCGGAGGTGCAGGTGCCGCTGTTGATCAGCGCCCAGACCGCCGGATTGGTCTGATTGCCTACGCGAGTCCCGGGCGTCGCGTACACCTCGATGAGTCCGTTCGTCCCGGCGGGGCTGATCAGGTTGACATCCAACGCGTCGAACCAGACCGGGGAGGAGAAGGTCATGTCGAAGTAGAGACAGCCCCCGACCGCGCCATTGTTGTCATGGCTGAAGGTCGTGATGAGCGGGCTCTGCCCGGTCGCTCTGCCACCCAGCAACGAACATGCAACGAGCAGGCCGAGGCAGAGCCGCGGTCCGACAGGGAATGGCTTCTTCATGGAGAACCCGTGGTGAAGGAATCTATGAGTGACTGCTGGGGCGCCGGAGCGGACATGTCTGGCCAGAGAAAATGAAAGATCCGGGGCGGCCTGCTGGTCGCCGGCATCAGTCCTGCATCCAGGTCGCCGTCGACTTGAGTTTCGCCCGGAGACGCTGCCAGCGTTTGGTCACCGCCTCTTCGCCGAGCCCGACCCGGGCCGCCACGGCACGACAGGTCTGTCCCTCCATGCCGCAGAGGGTGGCGATCTCGCGGTCGACTTCGTCGAGTGCGTCGAGCATCGCCAGCATGTGTTGCAGGTCATCGCGGCGGGCCACCTTCCGGGTCAGCGTCGTCATGTCGGCTGCGACCTGCCCCAGGGCCGAGTAGACCGAGCTGTGCCCCTGCGGCAGTCGGACACGGGCGTCGCGCCGTTGGCGGCGCAGGCTCTCGAGCAGCACGAACTTGGCGATCGCGAACAGCCAGTGTGCGAGGTCGCCGCCCTTGTAGCTGTCGATCCGCGTGACCGCGCGGCAGAGGATCTCCTGCGTCAGGTCCTCGACGTCGGCGAGGGTTCGGCCGCGCAGGCGAACGTGCGTCCAGGCGATCAGGTTGGGCGTCAGTCGTTCGAGTTGGGCGTGCCAATCCTCGGGGGGACCGACTGCTCCGGGCTCGGGCGGCGGAGGAGGCATGGGTGGTGACGGCGAAGGGCGCGGTGGCTCCCGGAGGATAGTCGGCGGCGGAGTGTCTGCCAATCTCCCCAGCGGGGTACCAGCAGGTCGGCGATTCGCTCGACGACTATGCCGCCAACAGCCGTGCGATCACCAGCGGCGTCAGATCGATGACCCGCTTGTCACGCGGATCGGCGATGTCACCGGTGCCGACGATGCAGTCAATGCCGAGTTCCCTCGCGGTCCGGCCGGCGACGTCGCGCAACCGCCGGTGCACCGCGGCCTCGAGCTCGAACCGGGGCGCCGGACCACGCGTTGCGTCGGCTGCGTCGCCGCGCGTGGCAGTGAGGATGCGTTCGACCACCGATTCGACATCGACGACCGCCGGCCGCTCGCAGAGCAGGTGGTCACCGAACAGCTCACCGGCGTCGTCGTGCAGCAGCACGCCGAACTTCGGCATCGCCGCGACGATGCCGATGTCGCGCTCGATGAGCGCGCGACAGGTCCTGCAGTCGGGCTCCTGGCCGAAGTCCACGGCGCGCACCGTCGGGCCGAACGAACGGCCACAGCGCGTACGTGTCGAGTCGTAGGCCTTCGGTTGATGCAGGCTGCCCATGCGCGTCGGTCCTCGTCAAGTGATGCAGCCTGCATCGGCTCGCCGGCGCCGGCCGTCAACCCGCGCGCCGCACGCGATCCAACTTCGAGACCGGTGCGGGGGCCGTTCTCATTACGGCACGATCTCGAACTCGGCCGGACCGCCGCCCCAGTATCCGCCGGAATCGATGCCGAGCACGGCGCAGGTCCAGCGTTGACCGAGGAACACCGGTGGGAACGGGATCGAGGTCAGATCGATCGTCGCCGTCGCTTCGCCGTCAGCATCGAGCAATCCCTGGAAGCCCGGGAAGAACGGCGGCGTCGGCGCGCCGGCGGCGATGATCGTCCAGACGTCGACGTGCAGCGGCAGCGTCTCCGGCGGGAACGAGGTGCCGGCGCGGACGCCCGAGCTGCCGAGCAGCGTCAGGTAGTACTGGCCGGCGCGAGAGGCACCGGCGCTGATGCGCATCGAGTGCACGGCGTTGCTGCCCGGCACCGTCGCCAGCC
>JAGQRA010000496.1 GCA_020425885.1 Planctomycetota bacterium
ACTACCGTGCGGCCATCGGGGCTCCAGGCGACACCGCGGAGGCCGCTGGTTGCCTCACCGAGGTCGACCTCGACGCGCTCACCCGAACGCGTGTCGAACGCGGTGACCGCCAGCCTGGCCATTGCCGCTCTGCGGCGGCCGGGGAACGGACCCGGCGGGATCGAGCCCTCACCGCGTGGAGGTCGCACGCTCGCCACGAACCATCGGCCATCGGGCGACCACGCGCCGAGGCTGCCGATGGAGCGAACGGCGGTCGCGGACGAGAGGAAGTCCTGCACGCGGGCACCGCTGGCCGTGGCGAACAGATGCCCGCGGGACATGTTGCGCACCCGCTGATCCACCAGCAGCACGGTGTTGCCGTCCGGCGCGAACTCGGCGTACGGCGCGGTCGCCTCACACTCGAACTGCTGGAGCACGGATCTGTCGTTGCCGAGCAGGCTGGCGCCGTGACGATCGGCCACGAGCAGCCGGTCGCGCGCGGGGCTCCAGACGAGGCAGCTCGCACCTTCGAACATGCCGAGCCGTCGCCGCATCGTGCCGTCCCGAGCGTCGAAGAGCGCCAGCTCGCCGGTCGCGAGCAGCGCTGCGATCGCGTCGTCGTTCCCGAATGCCGCGGCATGCACGGGCGAGTCAGTGGCCAGGGTCGATACGACGGCGCCGGTGTCCGTCGCGTGCACGGTCACCTGGCTCCCCTCGTCGACGAGCAGGCAGCGCCTGCCATCGTGATCGAACGCCTGCCAGCGGTTGCCGTGTTCGAGCATCGGCACGCGGACCGCATGCGTCGTCACCGGCGGCGAGACCGCCGTGCGCCAGATGCGAGTCGTCCCATCCTGCCCCGCCGAACACAGCCACGCGCCATCCGCGGAGAACACCAGCGGTGCAGCGACGCCGGCATGGCCGCGGCAGGTGAACGCCGGAGCCTCCAGTTCGGGCCGCGCGAACACGAAGATGACGCCGCTGTGCAGTCCCGCGGCGAGCCACCGACCCGCACGGTCCATCGCGAAGCTGCGGTACGGCGCGGGCGGGTCGGGCAGCGTGACCCGATTCTGGCCGGCGACTTCGAAGAAGCTCGCGGCAAACGCGCTGCCGAGGCAGATGCCCGTTCCTCCGCCGTCCAGCTCAAATCGCTCGGCCTCGAGAGATGCCACGGTCGTGGCCGACGCGAGTTGCACGAGTTGCAGTCCGCGGCCCTGGCGAACGACTCCGAGCGCGGCATCGGCGGACAGGGCCACGAGTTCGCCTGCGTCTGGCGGCACCGGCAGCGGCAGCGGGGCCGTCGTGCCATCGCGCGACAGCCGCAGCGCCGCGCCCTCGACCAGCGCTATGGCCTCGTCGCCGATCATCTGCAGCCGGCCTGGAGCTGCGGGCAGGCTGATCGTCACGGCAGCGCCTGGCGGGGAGTCGGCGCTCGCGGAACTCCAGCAGTGAACCGTGCCGTCCGCGGCACCCGACCACAACGCGCCGTCCGCGGCGAACGTGAGGGCGACGATGCCGCTCTCGCCCGCGCGAGCGCAGTACGTCTCGGCCGCCTGCTCGAGATCGAACCACACCAGCGTGCCGTCGCTGTAGCCGATGGCGAGTCGGGGCGAGTCGTCGGCCGCGGCGAGCACCGCCGGCCGCGCGTTACCTCGCGGTGGCAGGGTGGCCCATTCGCGCAGCTCGGGTGCGACGCGGGCCGCGGCCGCGAGAACGGCCTCGCGTGGGGCGGTGTCGACGGCCTCCAGCACGCAGCGCGCCGCGAGTCCCGGGTTCTCGGCCGCGAACCGGTGGGCCAGATCGCAAAGGCGCAGGCCACGTTCGCGGTCGCGGGCCGCGACGGCATCCTGCTCGGCCAGCCGCGCGGTACGCGTCGCCATCAGCGAGACCCACAGCCCGGCGATCAGCGCAATCGCCGCGACGGCCGAGGCGATCGCGATGCCGCGGTGGCGACGCAGCGCCTTCTGCAGCAGATACAGCCGCGACGGTGGGTGGGCCGACACCGGATAACCGCGCAGGTAGCGGCCGATGTCGTCGGCGATCACCGACGCCGAGCCGTAGCGCCGCTCCGGCTCGCGCGCGATCGCCATGCCGGCGATCGCCTCGAGATCGCCGCGCAGGTGACGGGACTTCCGCCCGAGCGGAGTCGGCTCCACGTGCAGCAGCGTCGCCAGTGCCTCGGTGACGGACTTGCCGGTGATGTCGAACGGCAGTCGGCCGCACAGGGACTCGTAGATCAGCACGCCGAGCGCGTAGATGTCGGTCCGGGTGTCGATCGTCTCCGCCTGCCCGCCGAGCTGCTCCGGGCTCATGTAAGGCAGCGTGCCGACCAGTTGCTCGCGGTCGCGAATCTGCGTGCGCACGGGCTCCGCGTCGATCGCGCGACCGACGCCGAAGTCGAGGATCTTCGGTTCGTCGTTCTCGGCCACGAGCACGTTCGACGGCTTGAGGTCGCGATGCACGACGCCGCGCTGATGGGCGTGTTCGACCGCGAGGCAGAGCTTGCGCAGCAACGCGAGTCGCGCGCGCAGGTCGTGCCCCTCTCGCAGCCAGGCGTCGAGGTCGGGGCCGGTGATCCGTTCCATCGCGAAGTACGGCTGGCCCGTCGAGGTCTCACCGGCGACGAAGACGCGGGCGATGTTGGGATGGTCCAGCCGCGCCAGCAGGGCCGCCTCGCGTTCGAACCGTGCCCGCGCGTCGCAGGTCAGGTGCACCGCCATGACCTTCAGCGCGACCCGGCGCGGCGGCACCTTCTGCTCGGCGTCGTAGACGATGCCCATGCCGCCCGCGCCGAGAACGCCATGGATGACGAACCCGTCGATGTCGGGCAGCGGCGCATCGGTCAGCCGCTGCCGCATGACGTCGCGCGCAGTGGCGATCGTGCCGGCCTCGATCGCTGCCGTCGTGAGGTCGCTCTGCAGCATCGCGAGCAGGTGTTGCTCGAGCGCGCGGTCGCCGGCGCAGGCGGTCGCGGCGAACGCTGCTCGCTCCTCTGGCGGCAGCACCACGGCGGCCTCGAACAGTTCTTCGAGCCGCTGGAAGTAGATCGAGCTACGGTCCGGGTTCCCCATGGTCGAGCGTGGATCGGTTGTGGAATGGCCTCAGGCAGGCGGCGCCTCGCCGGTGAGTTGGGTCGCCAACCAGGCGCGGGCGAAACGCCAGTCCTTGCTGACGGTGGTGTCCGACACCTCGAGCGCGGCAGCCGTCTCCTCGATCGTCATGCCGCTGAACACGCGCAGTTCGACGACGCGCGCCTTTCTGGCGTCGAGCGCCGCCAGCGCCTGCAGCGCGTCGTCGAGGGCCAGCAGGTCGACGGGTGTCGCGCAGACCTCGTCGAGGTTGCAGCACGTCTGGATCGGCTCGTCGCCGCGCTTCTGGGCGCGCTTGCGGCGCACGTGGTCGAGCAGTACCTGCCGCATTGCGGTGGCCGCGACCGCTTTGAAGTGTGCGCGGTCCCGAAAACGGTGGGCGTCGCACTTCAGGTAGGCCTCGTGAACGAGTGCCGTCGGCTGCAGGGTGCCGATCGTGCCGTTCAGATAGCGCCCGGCGAGCCGGCGCAATTCGTCGTAGACCTCGGGCAGCAGACTCGCTGCGGCGTCTTGATCTCCTTCGGACGGGTCGCGGCGGACTCGATTCTTCACCGCGGGATCGTAACGCGCGGTCGGAGGTTGTTGTCGATTCAGGGGATGGGATTCGCGCGGGCGGATTCCGGGTTGCCGGCGGGGCGGGGGATCGGGGCTGGATCGGGCTCCGCGGAAGCCATGGGGGAGCCCGGAGAGGCGTGACAAGAGGCGCGAGTGGGGGATGGCGATCGCGATTCCGGTTGGGAGTCCGGCGGGTTTCTACGTGTCCTCTCCTGGGCCGCGAGAACGCCGCCCGTCCGCATTCGGATTCCCTCGACACCGCGGAGCGTTCCGGGCCGTGTCTGACTCGTTGCTGACCACCTCGTTCGAGACAGTCTCGTGCTGTCGGGTGAGCGGTGCGGGCATCTCGCGTCCCCCGAGACTGGGCGGGGAGGCCGGCCCGGGGCTGTCCGACGGCATTCGGGCTCGCCGACCTCGGCAGTCCGCCTCGACGACTACGCCCCGCCATTCGACGCGAGCACGCCTTTCGTGCTCGTCGCCAGCCCGCTATGGGATGCCATCGCGTGCTGTCCTGAGGTTCCTATCCAACACGATTGAACGAAGGTCTTAGCCATGCGTCATCCATTCTTCTGCTCTCCGTTGCGTCTCTGGATAGGCACGCCCCTGTTCGCTGGTGCTCTCGTTGCGCAGACGCAGACCCTGGTCATCCCATCTGCGAATGCCAACGTCGACGGCAACAGCTCCACTCACTACCCATTCCCCGTGACTGAAGGCCGTTTCCTATTCATCTACGACTCATCGCATTTCACGAACAACGGCATCAATCATCCGATTCAAATAAGCCAAGTCCGCTTTCGAGCGGACGGCTCGGCGCAGACATGGAGCGGCGGTCATGACATCGCGAGTGTTACTTTGGGTCATTCTCTAGTTGATTACTCTGCAATATCTGCCGTCTTTGATGATAACCCTAAGGCGTTCGACTTTGTCGATTTACCTTTCATATTTACGTCCGCAGGATCCGCCTCACCAGGTGTGCCAGGGCCGTTTGCAACAACATGGAGTCCTAGCTTCACGTACGACCCGAGAATGGGCGACCTTTGGATGTCTGTCCAACACCTTGGCCAGTCGGTCGACATGCCGACGCTTGACGCTGTCACCACGACTGGCGTCGCCAAGGCCAAGATGGTCTATTCGTCATCGTACACCAGTCCGACCGGAGTTGTGTGGAGCGGAGAGATCGCGAACGTAGTAGAGATTACCTATTCGACTGCTCCGTTGACTGCTCGCTTTCTGCCTCTAGACGCGCTCGGCTCCTCGCCACTCACAGTCCATTTCACCGACTATTCGTGGTCACCGGAGCCCGGCGGCGTCACGAGTTGGGCCTGGGACTTTGACGGCGATGGGACGACGGACTTGACCGTGCAAAACCCGACGTTCGTATACAATAACTGCGGTCGTTACTACCCCACGATGACGGCATACGACGGGATCAATCAGGCGAGTAGAAGTGGCGTCGTTGCCGTCGACCCCATCACGGTTGACTTCACGTTTACGCCGATGTCGCCGGCAAATGTCATCCAGTTCCAAGACATTTCGTCGCCGCCAGCGACGACTTGGAGATGGGACTTCGATTCCGATGGAACGGTCGACTCGACGGTGCAAAACCCGTTAGTCACGATGCCGCCGAATTGCGAGTTCGCGCAGGTCTCCCTGAACGCGAGCGCCTGCCTAACCGGTTCCGCGACCAAACCGGTGTTCGTGTCTGGTCCTAACAGCTTGCTTACCACGAACATCTACAACAACAGCGGCGCACCAGGGTCGACCGTGATGTTCGACGTCGCAGTATTGAACCCGCAGGGTGTCAATATCTGCGCAATGGATGTCAGCCTGTTCTGGATGGCCGACCGGCCGTTCGATGTCGATGTCTATGTCACTGACGGCAGCCATGTCGGCAAGGACAATGACATCACGCAGTGGCGCCTGGCCGGAACCGCCTCCGGCACGGCGGTCAGCGGCCCGAACGGCACGAACGTGCTGTTGCCAGCGGTGTTGTCGAGGCCGATCTACCTGCCGGTGGGCAACTACGGCCTCGCGATCCACTACCCCGTAGAGCGACCGCGCTACACCAACTCGACGTCCTCGTCCGCCAACAGCGACCTCAGGGTGTACTCCGGCATGGCCCGCTCGACGCTGTTCAACGGTGGCTTGGTTTCTAGCCCAAGGAGGTGGAACGGTCGGCTGTACTACGACACCGCGACGACCGGCGGCTCCGCTGGCTTCGGCTTCTTCGGATCGGGTTGCGCCGGCTCGATGGGCGTGTCGACGCTGACTTCGTTGGGGGGGTGGCTTCCCAGAGTCGGGTCGCCAATGAACCTGGAGGTCGACAACCTGCCGTTCAACACGGCGTTGATGCTGACCGGGCTCAACAAGACCACCTCCCCGCTCGGTTCGCTGCCGCTGGACCTCACGACGTACGGAGCCCCAGGTTGCTTCCTGCGTGTGAATCCGCAATCCACCGAGATGCTGCTCGGCGTATCACACTATGCATCCTGGGGCATCTCGATCCCCCCGGGCACCGCATTGCTGGGTATGAGAATCTACAACCAGGCGCTCGTGGTCGACACCGGGTTCAACTCCGCCGGGGCCGTCGTCTCAGATGCCACCGGCATGCTCATCGGATTGTGATCCCTTCGCAGGAGCCCTTCAGCCTTCGGCCCACGTGCCGACGAACCGGTGCGCGACGTAGTTGATGAACTTCGTCGGTGACACCAGGTTGATCTCCCAGCTCTCAGCCGTGCAGGTTGCCGTCGTCGTTCTGCGTCGTTCCCGCGCACTCGCGCAGGTCGCTAACCCGGACTATTCATCTGGAGGAGCGGCAAGGCCCTGGGCACTGGCAAGGCGAGGGTGAATGTCCCGTTTGCGAGTGGTTGACGGCGCCTGCACCGCCTTGGCAGGCGCAGCAGG
>JAGQRA010000497.1 GCA_020425885.1 Planctomycetota bacterium
CCTCGGCGGCGAGCGCCGCTGAAGGGCGCGACCGCCGACGATCAGGGCGAGGAACGTGGGCAGCGCCTCGAAGTAGGCCGGACCGCCGATGAGGTGGCCGTAGACCGAACCGCCGAAACCGAGCGCGATGCCGAGCGAGATCGGCAGGTCCATGTGGACGACACCGGCGCGCAGACCGGCGAACGCCGTCCGGAAGAACACCGGCCCGCCGACGACGACGCTGACCGCGGCCAGACCGAACAGGACGTTGCCGAACAGGTCGCGCAGGGCGACCTCGCCGGCCTCGGTCGCGCTGTCGAGCCCGAAGTAGAGGCTGACCGCGAGGATCATCGCGTTCATCGCGATGGCGCTGCAGATGCCGAGGCGGACGAGCAGGCCGCTGTCCCTGGTCACGACCCGACTCGACGGCGCCAGCAGGTAGCCGAAGCGCGCCGCGGTGGCGAGGAACAGCGCCGCGGTGCCCCGGCTGCGTTCGAACAGCAGGGTCGCCCGTCCCAACGACGGATCGACGCGCAATTCGCGCGCGCCGGGGAGCCGTTGCCACAACGTCTGCAGCAACCAGACGCAGGCCGCGCAACGAATCCCCTGCACGTCGAGCACCAGTCGCACGACGCCCGCGGTCTCGTTGCGGGCCTCGAGATCGGGCAGCCAGTCGAAGACCGGCACGCGCGGCAGTTCGCCGACCGCTCCGCGGTTGCGCCCCCCGAGCTCGTAGAAGCGCTCGAGCCCCTCGCCGACGAGCAACGCGTGCACGGCTTCACACCCGGCGCAACAGAACGACGTGCCACGCCTTTCTCCGGGCACGGGTAGGCCGCAGTGCGTACACTGAACCGACCTGCGGCCGGCTTCGACCGCATCATCCGGCGAAATCCGGATCGGCGACCTGCGTTCCGTCGCAGAGACTTCGGACTGGAGCCTCACCTCCGAGCAATGACCATCTGGCTGGATAGTTTCGGTTTTGGCGCCCTGAACTCAGTCCATTGCGCGTGCATGTGCGGTCCGTTGGCGATGATGCTGCAAGGTGGGACCAAGTGCGCACTCTCGTACCACACTGGCCGCATCACGGCCTATGGGGTGATAGGCGTAGCCCTGGGCGGACTCGGCTCCGCGCTCGGTTCTAACGAATTGGCCACGCCGACCGCAAGCGTCGCATTCGTGCTCGCCGCCGGTCTCGTGATCCTGGCCCTTTCCGGCAGCGCCGGAGCGTTGCGCATTCCCGGGCTCTCGCGGATCGTGCCGCGGATCACGGCCCGCACGCGGCGTCTGTCGCCGGCGCGCCGCGCCGGCCTGCTCGGTCTCGTCACGCCGCTGCTGCCGTGCGGCCTGCTGTGGTCGGTGTTCGCGGGCGCCTCGGTCGCCGGCTCCACCTTGGCCGGAGCCTCGGTGATGGTCGGCTTCGCGCTCGGTTCGCTGCCGCTCCTGTTCCTGGCCCAGTCACAGGCCGGTCGCCTGACGCAGCGCTTCGGACCGCGAACGGTGCAGGCCGTGCAGCGCGCCGCCATGCTGCTCGCGGCCGCGGCCCTGGTCTGGCGCGGCTACGCCAATCTGCAGGCCGGAGGCTCCTGTTGCCACTGAGCCTGCGCGTCGCCTCGTGGAACGTGCACAAATGCACCGGCGGGCTCGACCGCCGCTACGATCCGGCTCGTACCGCCGCCGTCCTCGCCGCGGCCGAGGCCGAAGTCGTCCTGCTGCAGGAAGTCGCGCAGAACGGCAGCCGGTTCCGCTTCGACCGCCAGGTCGACGTGCTCGGCGATCTGCTCGGCCTGCCCTATCGCAGCTACTTCGTGAACGTGCGATTCGGCCCCCGGCGCGGCGAGTACGGCAACGCGATCCTGAGCCGCGCCCAGATCCAATCGACCGAGAACGTCGACCTCACGCTGCCGGGTCGCAAGGCGCGTTCGGTGCTGCATGCCGAGCTGCGACTCCGACAACCCGACGGCCACAGCCGCACGCTCCACGTCTTCAACCTGCATCTCGGCCTGGGCGAGCGCGAACGACGCGAACAGCTCCGGCGCCTGCTCGAATCGCGACCGATGCAGCGCATCCAATCGCGCACGCCGACCATCGTCGCCGGCGACTTCAACGACGTCTACGGCACCCTGGGCCAGCGCCTGCTCGAGCCGGCCGGCTTCCGCGGACCCGACCGCCCGCTGCGCACCTTCCCGGCCTGGGCACCGGTGCGCGCCCTCGACTCGCTGTACGTTCGCGGCGACCTCGAACTGCTCGACCTCGACCGCTCGCGACAGCGCGGTGCCCGCACCGCCTCCGACCACCTGCCGCTGATCGCGCGGCTGCGATTGCGGCCCGACCGATAGCGGGCACGGATGATCCAGGACTGATGTCCTGAGTGGGGCACCCGGCCCGATCACGCGGCGCTGCGCCAGCCGTTGCAGGGCGCCCCACTCAGGACATCAGTTCTACGGGGTGACGCCCGGCGTAGACTGCCAGGATGCGCTTTGCCATCCCCATGATCGGTCTGCTCTGCTGCCTCGCCGACGCGCAAACCCAGGACCGGACCGACCCGATCGCCATCTTCGAATGGCTGCAGAACCACGGCTACCCCGAGCTCTCCGACAAGGAGTTCGTGCGGCTGAAGATCGGCGACCGGGTCGAGCACGGTTTCCTGATCAGGGCCGGCGCAAGCACCGCGACCGTGTTCACGATCGATGGCCTCGAGCTCGAACTCGACCGTTCCGACCGGACGAGCTGGACCGACGCCGCCTTCGAGGAGCACGTCCGCAGTCTGCAGCGACTGGCGGCCGACGACCCGAGCCAGTTCAACCTGCGACATCCCCAGGTGCCCACCCCCGGCTACGTCACGACCTTCCTCGTCCTGGCCTGGGCTGCCGAACAACGTGGGATGCGGCAGCTGGCAACCGAGCTGATCGCGACCGCGACCAGGCTCAACCAGGATCGGACCAAGACCCTGGTGAGGCAGCTCGCCGAGGATCTGGTACGAACCGCGCTGTGGCAGCTGTGCCTCGATTTCGCCGACCCCTCGTTGAGCTGGTCCGAGCTCGCCGCTCGCAGTGACCGGATCGCGCGACGCTATCCGGAGGTGCGGGCCACGGCCAATGCCGACCGCATGCACTCCATCCTGCTGCGCATGCTGCAGGAGCAGGCGGCGCACGAGGCGGCGGCCGCCGGTCAGGGAAGCCACCTCGACGACCTGGTCTTCCGATTGCGCGAACAGAACGGCAGTCAGGTCGGGCCGGGCGGCAGCTTCGACGTGTTCGCCGATCCGCGCGGCAACGACAGCCCGGCGGCGCAGCTGCTAGCCGCCGGCGACGCGGCGATCCCCCATCTGCTGGCGAGCCTGGACTCCGATGGCATGACGCGCTGCGTGATGTACCTCCAGCCGACGTTCTTCTCCCACCGGGTGATGCCCCACGGTGAAGTCGCGCGCCGGGTCTTCGCGCGAATCACCGGCTACCTGCCGCGCGACAGGGCCGACGGCGCGCGTTGGTGGCAGGACTTCGAGCAGCGCGGTGCCGTTGCGGTCTATGCCGATGGCGCGGCGCGAGGCGATGCCGAAATGGCCCGGCGCCTGCTCGTCTGCGACAGCGAGGTCGCCCTCGCCGTGATCGGTGAGGCTCTGACAACCGTCGCTCCGGACCGGCTGGCCGCGATGATCCGCGTCGCGGGCGGCATCCCGGACTCACAGGTCGCGGACCTACTGCGCACCCACCTGCGCGAGTCGACCGCCGGCGATGCGCGCCTGGCGGCGGCCGCCGCGCTCTGCATGCGCGGGGAGATCGACGCCGCGATCACCGGCGTCATCGACGCCTGGCGATCGACCGACCCTCGATTGTCGCGCCCCGAGCTCGGCAGGTTCCTGGTCGGGTCGGGGCGGCGGAACGCGCTGCAGGCCGTGTTCGAGCTACCGGACCGGCTCGACGATGTCATGCTCACGCTGCTGACTTCCGGGGCAACCTGGCCGGTGTCGGTGCTGCGACCCGATGGCTCCGGCGAGACCGCGGAGTGGACCCGCGCGGAGGTCGAGCCGGGCCTCGACGAGGACCTCGAGCGCCTGCTCGGCGAGCGCGTCGAGGATGGCAAGTTCAATGTCCAGATCCGTGCGGCGCGCGTCCTCGCCCGCCGCTGGCCCGCCCTCTACGCCTTCGACAGCATCGCCAAGGTCGACGCGCAGAGGCTGCAGCTGCGCGAGATCCGCACCACATGGCGCCGACGTCAGGGCCTTCCCGAATTGCCGCAGCAGCAGCGTAGGTAGGCGGGCGCGCACGAAGCAGGAACCACCGCGCGACGTGATCGGCGGCGCCGGGCGTTCGCGTCAGGCTCGAACTCCGGCATTGGCCAGGATCTCGCCGACCTTCTGGTGCAGTACCGCCATCTTGATCGGCTTCTGCACGACGCCGCAGAGGCCCGTGCCACGGAAGCGATCGAGAACCGCCTGCTCGGCGTAACCACTCGTCAGCAGCACACGGACGTCGGGCCGGATCAGCTTCAGCTCCTTGAACACCTCCTCGCCATCGAGCTTCGGCATGTTGAGATCGAGCACGACGCCATCGATCGAATCGGCCTGTTCGCGATAGATGTCTATTGCCTGCTGGCCGTTGCTGGCCTGTACGACGTCGATACCCACGTACCGCAGCATCTTCGACACGACCTTCAGCACCCCCGGCTCGTCGTCGACGACGAGGACCCTACTCGCAGCCGGCGCCGGGCACGTAGTCACGACCGGTGCCGGTACGGACTCGACCCGCGTTCTCGGCAACACCAGCGTGAACACCGCACCTTCGCCGGGTTCGCTCTCGACCAACAGCTGCCAACCATGGGTCGTGACGATGCCCTTGACCGCCGCGAGGCCGAGCCCGCGTCCATCGGCCTTGGTCGTGAAGAACGGGTCGAAGATGCGCGCCTTGGTCTCCGCGCTCATGCCACAGCCGCTGTCGCGCACCTCGATCTCGACGTAGTCGCCCGCCGCGGTATCGGCGGACAGGCCGCGCCGAACCAGATCCGGATCCGGAAGCGTGATCCCGCGGGTCGAGACGCGGACCTCACCCTCGTTGTTGCCGACCGCCTGAGCCGCATTGGTGATCAGGTTGAGGATCACCTGGTTGAGATGGCCTCGATCCGCCCTCACGGCCAGCTCACCCACCAGATCGAAGTGCAGGGTCGCCTTCTTCGAGAGCGAGACCTCGACGAGCTTCGACAGCTCGCGGATCAACGCATTGCATTCGACGGCCTCGGCCGTGACGGCGCTGCGACCGGCATAGGCCAGCATTTGGGTACACAGCGTGGCCGCACTGCCGGCCGCCGCCACGATCTGCTCGAACATGCCGCGCAGCTCCGAGCTTCCTTCCGACTTCCTGGCGCCGAGTTCGGCGTTGCCGAGCATCACCCCGAGGAGGTTGTTGAAGTCGTGGGCGACGCCGCCCGCCAGCACTCCGAGCGCCTCCATCTTGGCGGCCTGCCGCAGCTGGGCCTGGAACTGCTCGCGTTCGACCGCCATGCCGACCATGCGCGCGGCGATCTCGAGCCCGTCCATCTGGTGCCGCGTCGGCCGGCCAGGCCTGGTGTCGTACAGGGCCATCGCGCCGAGCACGTCGCCATTCATCGCGAGGATGGGATGCGACCAACAGGCCGCGACACCGGCCAGCTTCGCGGCCTCGCGCAGATTCCGCCACAGCGGGTCCTCGTTGATGTTCTCGACGATCACCGGCACGTTCCAATAGGCAGCGGTGCCGCACGACCCGACGGCCGGTCCGATCTCGAGCCCTTCGACGGCGGCGTTGTACTCCGCGGGCAGGCTTGGCCCGGCGCCGACCGTGACGCAATTGCGTGAGCGATCGATCAGCAGGATCGAGCAGAAGTTGCCGGGGTTTTTCGACTCGACGATGCGAGCCATCGACTCGAGCATCCGCGCCTTCGACTGTTCGCCGGAAGGGCCGCCGTCCGCACCACCTACTGGCGGCAGGTCATCACTACTCGGCAGGCCGAGAACGAACAGCTCCGGCCCCTCCCGCCGCAACCGCCAAGTCATCGCGAGCCACTCCCCCGACCTCGTGGCATGGCGGGCGCAGACCGTACCGCCTGGCTCGAGCATCAAAGCGGCCAGGGCAGAGCGATCCGCGGGATGGATCCAATCGACGAGCGGCCGTCGCGCCAGTTCGGCATCCGTGTAACCGAGTCGATCGCCGAGGTCTCGACCGGCGCGAACCAGCTGGCCGGCCTCGACCGTTCTCACCATGAGGGAATAGTCGGAGCACTTCATGCGAATCGGGCGCGAGCCTCGCAACCCACGGGGGTTCGTGCGAGCGGCCGGATGCTACCGGATGAACTGCGTTGCTGCCAGCCGACGACCGGGCCTGGTTGGGGACGGCGGCGCATGTCCTTGGACGACGCATCATCCCGAAGACGTAGCAGACGCAAAGCGGCGCCAAGTCATCCGACGCCGACGCGTCAGTAGAAACCCGCAGCCCCGGCTCGATCGTCAGGGCGCGAGGCGGAGTAGGCAGCCGGCAGCGATACCTGCGATGAAGCGAAGGGTACGAGGTGCGCCCATGACTCCGACCCGCGGCACCAGGCCTTCGGACGGACCCGGTTACCGCACGATCTACCCGAGGAGCCACAAGACACCGCCCATCGAAGGCTAGAGTCCGACAAATGTCCGAACTGCCGATGATCCCCGCGGAGACGCTGGCCGGCCTGATCACCAGAGGGCGCCGACTGTGGGACGAGTTCCAAGTCGCAGCCGGCAACCGCCATCACCTGTTCGTGCCATGCGATCACCACGCGGCCTATGAGACGCTGCGACGGCTCAGCCCGCGCACCGCCACCTTCCTCGAGTTCGGGTCGGCTGCCGGCATCGTCACGATCATGGCCGACCTGCTCGGCATCGAGGCCTATGGCATCGAGATCGAACCGGCGCTGGTGCATGCGTCCCGGCTGCTCGCGACCGAGTTCGGTTCGGGCGCCACATTCGCCGAAGGCACGTTCGTGCCGGTGGCATATCAGGACGAGATCGAGCACCTCGCCGCCGACCGGATGACGCCGACCCACGGCGCCTGCGCCCTCGACGAACTCGGCATGGAGCTGTCCGACTTCGACCTGTTGTTCGCCTTTCCTTGGCCCGGCGAGGAGGACTGGCTGTTCGAGATGATGCGGCGCCATGCCCGCGGCGACGCCATCCTGCTGACCTACGGCGCCCGCGACGGTTTCGAGGCCGCGCTCGTCGGCGAGCTCTGAGCGGAGGCCACGGCAGCAGGTCGCCCCTCATCGACTCAGGTCATCGGCTCCGATCCCGGAGCGGCCATCATGCCGCAGCGGCGTCGGAGACAGGTGCCGGCATCATCGGCTCGCCACCCCGGCCCCACCCGCGAACGGGTTGCAGCTCCCGCTGCCGGTCGCCACACTACGCTCCGTGCCACAATCCACTGATCCGGGCCGGAGTCCAGCATTCTTGCGCGCCCTCCTCGATGGCGTTCCGGTAGCCGTATTCGTGCACGACGGCAAGGGTCGGTTCCTCGACGCCAACCAGGCAGCCTGCGTTGCCGTCGGCTACTCACATGAGCAGTTGATGACGATGTCGGTGTTCGACATCGAGCAGGAGCACAACCCGTTCATCGATGCCCGCTGGTCGCTGATGCACGAGGGGAAGACGTTCACCTTCCGAGGCAGGCACAAGCGCGCAGACGACAGCACAGTCGCCGTCGAGGTGGCCGTTCGCCCCTTCACGATCGATGGCCAGAGGCTGTTCTCGACTGCGGTCCGCCCCATCGAGGAACCGGGCGACAACGGCGCGAGACAGCGCGCCCAGCTGTTCGAGAGCAACGTCTTCCGTCACATCTTCGAGAACTCGACGGAGGCGATCGCAGTCATCGATCACGACGGGCGTTATCTGCTGCAGAACAAGGCCCACAAGAAGCTCCTCGGCTACTCCGACGCCGAGCTGGCCGACAAGACGCCGGCGATCCACCTCGGACCGGCGGCCTTCCACGACATCGCGATGGCCCTGTCCCACTGTGGTGAGTACCGGGGCGAGCACCTCTCTCGCGCCAATGACGGCACCGAACGACGCATCGAGCTGTCCGCGTTCGCCATCGAACGCGGTGATGGCCTGAGGCCCGCCTACGTCGGGATCAAGCGCGACGTGACGGCGATCGACCGCTCCCAGCGCGAGCAGGCCGATCGCGAACGCATCGAGCTCGAGGAGAGCCTCAGACAGGCGCACAAGATGGAGGTCATCGGGCAGCTCGCGGCCGGTGTCGCCCACGACATCAACAACCTGCTGACGCCGATCCTCGCCCATTCGGACAGCGAGGCGACGAATCCGCGACTGCCCAGTTCGACGCGGCAGGCGATGGCCGAGATCCGCGAGGCGGCCAAGCGCGGTCGCAACCTGACGCGACATCTGCTCGCGTTCGGCCGCCGGCAGACCCTCGAGATGAAGGCGATCGACCTCGCCAGCAGCGTCAAGGCCATGCTCGAGATGCTGCGGCGGATCGTGCCCGAGGAGATCGAGTTCGACATCGACCTGACGACAGACCTGCCGCGGGTGATGGCGGATGCGACCGCGATCGAGCAGGTCCTGATGAACCTCGCCACCAATGCCGCCGATGCGATGAACGGCAGCGGCGTCCTGCGCATCGCCGTCGAGAATCTGCTCGTCCGGGAGGGCGACAAGCTCGCCCGCGCACTCGGCAGCAAGGGGAACTTCGTGCAACTCACGGTCTCCGACACCGGCTCCGGTATGGACACGTCGACGCTCGAGCGGGTGTTCGAACCGTTCTTCACCTTGAAGCCTCCGGGCCATGGCACCGGCCTGGGACTGTCGATCGTCCATGGCATCATCCGCCAGCACGGCGGCTTCATCACCGTCGAGAGCGAACCTGGACACGGGACCACCTTCCGCATCTTCCTCTCACCGACAACGCAGCAACCGGAGCCCCGGACGCCAACGAACGGGACCGCGCCGGTATCGAATTCCACGGCGACGATCCTGGTCGTCGAAGACGACGCACAGGTCCGCCACCTCGTCTGCGACATGCTCGAAGGCCTCGGGCACAACGTGCTGGTGGCCAGCAATGGCACCCAGGCCATTGCCGCGGCCACGAGTAACAACGGCAACATCGACCTGTTGCTGACCGACATCGTGATGCCCGGCGTCAACGGCCTCGACCTCTACACGCACCTGCGCCGTATCCAGCCGGAGCTGCCGGCGCTGTTCATGTCTGGCTATCCGCGCGACGGCCTCGACCGGGCCGGCAAGCTCGTATCGGAGATGAGCATCATCGAGAAGCCGTTCACCCGGGCCGAACTCGCCGCGCGAGTGCAGGCCGAACTGGCAAGTCCGCGTCCGCGCCGCTGACGTCGCAGCCCGGCCCGACAGCGACCGTGGAGCGCGGGCTTGCTACTTCCGCTGGTCAGCAGAGGGCGGCCGGAGCGGCGTCGATGCGGAGCGTGTCGTGATCGAGGTCGACATGTACGACGCTGCCATCGGCGATCTCACCGGCAATCAGCTTGCGCCCCAACCGGGTCTCGAGTTCGCGCTGCAGGTAGCGCTTCAACGGCCGCGCGCCGTAGACCGGATCGTAGCCCTGCTCGCCGAGGAACGCCTTGGCGGCATCGCTGACCTCGAGCGTGATGCGCCGATCGAGCAGACGTGACCGCAGTCCGACCAACAGCAGGTCGACGATCCGGCGAATCTCGCCGCTCTGCAGCGGCTTGAACATCACGACGTCGTCGATCCTGTTGAGCATCTCCGGGCGGAAGTGCCGGCGCAGATCGGCCATCACCTGGTCCCGCGCCGACTCCATGATGATCCCGTCCTTGGTGATGCCATCGAGCAGTATCGGCGCCCCGATGTTCGAGGTCATGATGATGACGGTGTTCTTGAAGTCGACCGTACGCCCCTGGCTGTCCGTCGCACGACCGTCGTCGAGGATCTGCAGCAGCACGTTGAAGACGTCCGGATGCGCCTTCTCGATCTCGTCGAACAACACCACCGAGTACGGCCTGCGCCGCACGGCCTCGGTCAGCTGCCCGCCTTCGTCATAGCCGATGTACCCGGGCGGCGCCCCGATCAGGCGGCTGGTCGCGTGCTTCTCCATGTACTCCGACATGTCGATCCGGACGAGGTTGTCCTCGCTGTCGAACAGCGCCTCGGCCAACGTCTTCGCCAGCTCGGTCTTGCCGACGCCGGTCGGGCCGAGGAACAGGAAACTGCCGATCGGCCGGCGCGGATCCTTGATGCCCGAACGGGCGCGGATCACGGCGTCGGCGACGGCCTGCACGGCCTCGTCCTGGCCGACGACGCGCTGGTGCAGGACCTCATCGAGCTTGAGCAGCTTCTCGCGTTCGCCTTCGAGCAGGCGGGTCACCGGGATCCCGGTCCAACGCGCCACGATCTGCGCGACCTCTTCGCTGGTCACCTCCTCCCGCAGCAGCCGATCGCCGTCCCCGTCGGCCGCCGCCATGCGCGCCTCCTCCGCGGCGAGTTCCTGCTCGGCCGCGGGGATGGCGCCGTACTTGAGCTCGGCAGCCCTGTTCATGTCGTATCGACGCTCGGCCTCCTCCTGTTCGCGACGCAGACCCTCGATTCGCTCGCGCAGCTCGCGGACGACGGCGATCGCCTTCTTCTCGTCCTCGTAGCGGGCGCGCATCGCATCGGCCTTGCCGCGCAGGTCCAGGATCCCCTTCTTCAGCTCGCCGAGGCGCAGCTTGCTGGCCTGATCCTTCTCCTTGGCCAGGGCCGCCTCCTCGATCTCGAGCTGCATCAGCCGTCGACTGACGCTGTCGAGCTCGGTCGGCAGCGAGTCGATCTCGGTGCGGATCATCGCGCAGGCCTCGTCGATGAGGTCGATCGCCTTGTCGGGCAGAAAGCGATCGCTGATGTAGCGGTGGGACAGCGTCGCCGCATCGACGATCGCCGTGTCCTGGATCTTGACCCCGTGGTGAACCTCGAAGCGCTCGCGCAGGCCGCGCAGGATCGACACCGTGTCCTCGACCGAAGGCTGCTCGACGAGCACGGGCTGGAATCGACGTTCGAGGGCGGCGTCTTTCTCGATGTGCTTGCGATACTCGTCGAGCGTGGTGGCGCCGATGCAGTGCAGCTCGCCGCGCGCCAACATCGGCTTGAGCATGTTGCCGGCGTCCATCGCCCCATCCGCCTTGCCGGCGCCGACGATCGTGTGCAGCTCGTCGATGAACAGCAGGATGCGACCCTCGCTGGTCTTGATCTCCGTCAGCACGGCCTTGAGGCG